>NZ_JACJPT010000134.1:0-13083 GCF_014696195.1 Sphaerospermopsis sp. FACHB-1094
CAGAGATTCAGTTAAATGCGAAGTTAGAAAATAATCAAATTAAGTCAGAAAACCAAACATCGGAAATTGCCGATGTCACCACAAAAGACAACACAGAAATTACACCTGTTACTTCATCACCTATATTATCAGAGATTCAGTTAAATGCGAAGTTAGAAAATAATCAAATTCAGTCAGAAAATCAAACATCAGAAATTACACCTGTTATTCCCACAAACATCTCACCAAAATCTGAAGAAGTTCATACACTAGATGATAGACGATATGCAGCGATAATTAAACCAGAGAATGCTGATATATCCTTACCAAAAATTCCCGATAATTTGCCGATTTTGAGAAATAACATTGATAATGAACAAATAACCGCATCTGAATCAATATCAGAGTCAATTTTGGCATTTGAAAACCTTGATTTATCAACTTTTATTAATCACTCACATATATCAGATATATCAGAAAATTCATCTCCTCAAGACAATGAAGACAAAAATTCTAACATTGACATTGAAGCAAATACCGTCTTAAATAATTTACCAGCTTTACCAGCACCTAAAGGTTATGCTACTGGTGGCCAAGTCACCACAACCGCAGTGGAAAATTATCAACCAGTAGCACCTTCTGATACAGTACCTGCAATGCTGACACCAGGAGAATTTGTCATCAACGCTAAAGATGCACAGAAAAATATCCACATACTTAAACATATTAATACTGGCGGTTCACCAGAGGAAATAATCTCGCCTAAATTAGATGTAACTGATAGCAAAACGCCTGAACCAACCAACTTTTCAGACTCTACGACTAAAGTAGATTCTTTTGTAGATAATACATTACAGCGCAAAGAAGCTGAACGAGAAGAACCAACTGTTTTAAATTCTCCTTCCCTGGGTGTAGAAATTGGGAAACAAAGACTTTCCAGAATGAACTCTCTACAAATTAATCCACAACTTAATACACAAATGAATTCAGTAGAAAATACAACTAAAACTTACACAGAATCAACCCCCAATTATTCATCACCTACTTTAATTTTCCGTAAGAATAATTCAAATACCAACACACAAACACCATCTGAATGGACAAGTATTGAAGAACTATTAAATAGTAGTAATAATCAATTCAATAATTATAACTTTAATAGTAGAGAGAGTAACTGGCAAAATGCACCATCTTCTCAAGTTGCATCATCAGAACCATCACAAGCATCACATATTTTTACCAAACGACTTTCTACACCTCAAGGTTTTGCAAATGGAGGAGAAGTTACAGCACCAGATATATTAAGAGATATCGCACCCATAACAGAGACGATACAAAACCCATACACATCCTTACCAACAGAAGAAAATGAAAGTAATGAAAATAATAAAGATGATAATGCAAAACTTGAAGCTTTAGCCCAAGAAATTTATTACAGATTACGACAAAGAATAGAAATAGAAAGAGAACGTCAAGGAAAATATATAGGTCGTTTACCTTGGTGATTCTATTTTATATTTTATATTTTATATTTTGGATTTTATATTTTGGATTTTGGATTTTGGATTTTGGATTGAAAATAGACTGCTGTATTAAGGAGGAAAAATAAAATGGCAAATCAAAAACTGGTAAAAGCAAAACTCGTAGCTTATAACGGAGAAGCACCAGACATTGAATTAATGTTTAATCCCGCAGATATTAGTTTTTCTAGAACAGTAAATTGGTCAAGTCAGCAAGGAAATAGAGGTACTACCTTACTTCCTAAAGTTAACTTTTCCGGTGTTGAACCTTATAAATTTACCTTAAAACAGTTAATATTCGATACCTATGAAACCAAAAAATCAGTAATGAAAGAGTATATAGATAACATCAAAAAAGGAGTAGAAACTATTAATGGTTCACCAGATAAACGTCCACCTGTTTACATATTAACTTGGGGAAGCGAATATTTTTATTGTGTCATGACCAGTTTAACTTACACATTAAATATGTTCTTAAATGACGGTACACCAGTAAGGGCAATAGTAGATATATCCTTACAAGAAGTAGATAAAAATAATATGCCAGGAGGTAGAGAATCAGCTTCTCAAGGTGCAGCCAGACAAGCAGACTCGCGGATTTAATAAATAATTCAATCAATATTCAATCAATATTCAATCAATAGTTGACAAAATTACAGCAGATTGCAAATCAAGGAGTACAGAATCAAAATTAAAACCTATACACCAAGCCAGTTTTACTCCTGACTCCTGCTGCATTGATATACATTTTATCTCATGAAATAAAAACTAAAATCTTATGCCAGACAAAAGCCTGTATTTAAGTGAACCAAAAATTCAAATAGAAGGACAAGACGCTTCACCGGAATTAATGAAAGATTTATTAGAAATTACCGTAGAAGAGAGTCTGCATTTACCAGCAATGTTTACCCTGGTAATACATAATAGTTATCTGAGTACAGTTGAACGTGCAGAATACCAAGAATGGAGACACGAAAAGCTGTTTAAAATTGGCACACAAATCAAAATTGGGTTTATTTCCAGCACTACCCAAGATAGTAATTTTAAGAAAAAAGACGAACAGAATTTAATTGAAGGGGAAGTGACAGCAATAGAAGTTCACTTTAATGAAAAAACCGAAGCACCCATTATTATTCGTGGTTATGATGTTTCCCATCGGTTGCATAGAGGGCGTTATAATCGTTCTTTCTTGAATCAAATGGATAGCGATATAGTCAAACAAATTATAGGAGAAACGGGAATTTCACCAGGTAAAATAGATTCTAGTGGCGTAAACCATGAATATGTGTTTCAAGAAAACCAAACTAACATGGAATTTTTGAGAGAAAGGGCGGCGCGGATAGGGTATGAATTATTTATTCAGGATGGAAAATTAAACTTTTGTCAACCAGAAAGCAAGGAATCTTTAAGCTTAAAATGGTTAAATGAAATTAGTAAATTTAGTGTGCGTGTTACCAATGCAGAACAAGTGAAAGCAGTAGAAGTGAGGAGTTGGGACTTTACCCAAAAGAAATTAATTACCTCAGAAGTAACAGCAGAAAAAGTAATTACAGAAACAGGAAATGGCAAAGGAAGCAAAACAAGTACAGCATTCAAAGGTAAACCATCCAATCCAAAAATGATCGTTGTAGATAAACCTGTTGCTACAGAAAACGAAGCTAAAAAAATGGCTCAAGCTTTGTGTGATGAGCTGGGGGGAGAATTTGTTTATGCAGATGCTCAAGCTTATGGAAACCCCAAAATTAGACCAGGGAGGGTAATCAATATTCAAGATATCGGCGATCGCTATAGTGGAAAATATTATGTCACCGAAACACGCCACTTTTATAATCAAAGAGTCTACACCACAAATTTTAGTGTGCGGGGGTTAAGAGCAGGTAATTTATTTTCTACTTTATCAACACAAACACACCTGCAACCAGGACAAACTTTTTTAATAGGAATAGTCACCAATAATAAAGATCCCAAAGGTTGGGGAAGAGTAAAAGTAAAGTTTCCTACACTCAGTGAAGAACATGAAAGTCACTGGGCTAGAGTAGTAACTGCGGGTGCAGGACCCAATCGAGGTTTTGATTGTTTACCAGAAGTAAATGATGAAGTTTTAGTAGGGTTTGAACATGGAGATATTCACCGTCCTTACATCATTGGTAATGTGTGGAATGGAAAAGACGCACCACCAGAAAAAGTAGATGATTCAGTTGTTAAAGGAGTGCGATTACGTACTTTTAAAACCCGCACAGGACACACCATGCAATTTGTAGAAGAAGATAAAGGAGGAAGTAAAACAGGTATTCGTTTAGAAACCACCAAAGGACACAAAATTTATCTCAATGATAGTGAACAATTTATTGAGATTAAAACAAAAGGCGGTCATACTATTAAAATGGATGACAGAGGTAAAACAATTTCAATAGAAACCTCCGGTAAACATAGCATTAAAATGAGCGATGCTAGTAAATCAGTTACCATCAAATCAACAGGCAATATGTCAATAGAAGCCCAGGGAAATCTTGACATTAAAGCTAATGGTGTAATCACCGTCAAAGGTTCATTAATTAAATTAAATTAATAATGACTTATGCACAAGTCACGGAATAACGAACCACAGAGGCACAGAGATCACAGAGAAATAAGAGTTTTAGAGATATTTTGTGTAATTCTATTCTCCTGACTCCTGACTCCTGACTCCTGACTCCTGACTCCTGACTCCTAACTCTAATTATGTCCAAACCAGCAGCCAGAATTACCGATAACGTAGCCCATCCCTTACCCCCAGTATTAACAGGCGGACCCGGTAGCCATAATGTACTGATAGGCAACTTACCAGCATGGAGGGGGATACCAGCGGCCGCAGTTGCCGCTTTACAGTCTGCCAAACAAGCAAGCGATACAGCCATCCAAGCCGCTGAAGCTGCCACCAAAGCCGCAGCAGGTACACCAGGCGCACCAGCGGCCTTAGCTGCTGAACAAGCTGCCAAAGCCACCGCCTCGGCGACAATGAGTAGCATGATTTCCGCTGCCGCTGCCTCCTCACCTCCGGGAATGGCAGATATTCATCAATGTGCTACACCCTTACCCGTACCACCCCACGGACCAGGTGTAGTTATTGATGGTAGTAAAACAGTATTAATCAATGGTTTACCCGCCTGTCGTATGGGCGATACCATTCTAGAAGCATTGGGTCCGACTAATAAAATTGTCAAAGGAGAGATAACAGTTTTGATCGGTGGATAATTATCTATTCCCAATTCCCAATTCCCAATTCCCAATTCCCAATGAATTACTCGACTTTTGGCGAATAGGCTTATACCTGTAATGTCGGTATCTTAGAGAATTAAAGATTTAATAAATCCTGAAATCCTGGATATTATCTCGACTTACTTCGACATAGTTCGACTACGCTCACTAACCACTCAGTACAAGTCGCGGTAGTTGAGCGTAGTCGAAACTCGATAACCACCTGATTCTTACAGTTATGGTCTATAGCCAACAAAACGAAAGAGATTATTTAGGTACTGGTTGGGCTTTCCCGTTGCAGTTGAACTTGCAAGGGGGAATAAAACTCAGCAGTGATGCTCAAAAAGTTAAAGAGTCTATCTGGATTATCCTTCGTACAGGGGTGGGTGAACGAGTTTATCGCCCTAACTTCGGTTCGCGCTTGTCAGAGTTGGCCTTTGCACCATTGAATACTGATACTCTACTGCGAATACGTCTCTATGTTTTAGAAGCTTTGGAAGTTTGGGAACCCAGAATTATTGTAGATGAGGTGTTGACCGAACCTGACCCTGTGCTGGGCAAAGTAGAGATCATTATCAACTATCGGCTCAAGGATTATGCTGATATTCAGAGCTTTGTTTATCCATTCTATTTGCTGGCTGCTGGGAAGTAACTTGTAATATTAAGCCCTGTTAATTACTAATAATTCTCTTGTTCCCTGTTCCCTGTTCCCCATCCAAACAGATATGATAACTATTCAAATAGACATGATATGAAATTTGACTTTTTACCACAATTACCTACTTCTAACTTAGACGATCGCACCTTCGATGACTTGGTGGAAGAAAGTCTCATGCGTATCCCGCGCTACTGTCCCGAATGGACAGACCACAACTTGAGCGATCCAGGGATTACGCTGATAGAAGTATTTGCTTGGTTAACTGACCAAATGTTACTCAGGTTTAACCAAGTCCCACGTAAAAATTATGTCGCTTTTTTAGAATTATTAGGTATTCGGCTGCAACCACCAGCCCCAGCCCATACAGAATTAACTTTTTATTTAAGTTCTGATCTACCTCAAGCATACACCATTCCCGCAGGTCTGGAAGTTTCCACGGTACGCACTGAAACTACACCAGCTATTACCTTCAGTACAGATTCACCTTTAATTATTGGTAAACCCCAGATTCAGCATTTTTTAACCGCCCAAACCACAGAAGACACCCCCCAATCTCTGCGAGAAAGATTGGTGAACTCCTGGACTCGTCAAAACAACGGTTTCTGGACTGGTAATGAACAAGCTATATTTAACGAACAACCCCAACCGGGAAACTGTTTTTATTTAGTAATTAATGGTGATGCAGCTTTGGATGGTAATGTGTTAGAAATTACTTTCCAAGGAGCAGCAGCCACACCGACAGGAATTGATCCCAATCAACCGCCCCGATACTGGGAAGCTTGGGATGGGGAAAATTGGCAACCAGTGTTATTCAAAGAAACAGACGACCATACCAGAGGTTTCAGTTTTTACGAAATTGAACAACAAGGTAGTAATGCTGCCCAAGGTGCTGATGTGCGGCTGCATTTACCCCAAACTTGGCCTGTAACAACATTTACCGTGTATCGTGGACGCTGGCTACGCTGTCGGTATACTACCCCAGGTAGCAATCAAGGGGTTTATAATCGTCCACCGCAAATCACTGGGTTAGGAGTGCGGTCTATAGGTGGTACTGTTAGAGCTACCCATAGTACCCTGATTCAAGATGAACGCTTAGGTATAAGTAACGGTAAACCAGGGCAAATTTTTCAATTACTCATGACACCAGTATTAGAACGTCGAGAAAATGAGTATATTGTTGTCACTCCCCCCGGTGGTTTACCCCAGACTTGGCAGGAAGTGAGAGATTTTGCTGATTCTGGACCCCAAGACCGTCATTACACCATTGATTCTATTACTGGTGCTGTGCAGTTTGGTCCATTGATTCGAGAACCAGGACAACTCAAACGCCAAACAAAACAGCGATCGCGCATTCAACAATCCAGCACAGAAGACACCGTTGTACAATTTAGTGATATTGATAACGCCCAAGAACATCAATATGGAGCCGTACCGCCACGGGGTGCAGAAATCAGAATGCTGGCTTATCGCACAGGAGGCGGTAGAGAAGGTAACGTCCAAAGTGGCGCACTCCAATTTTTAAAGTCCGCATTTCCCTATGTGGGTAGTGTAATAAATTATCAACCAGCCATTAATGGTGCAGATGGGGAATCTCTAGAACAAGCAGTCATCAGAGCGCCGCGCATCCTGCGTACCCGTGATCGAGCAGTCACAGCAGAAGATTTTGAAGTTTTAACACAACAAGCAGGAGCAGGAGCGATCGCCAGGGTGCGGTGTTTACCAGCCAATGCTACCAGACAAGCAGGTACAGTAGGTTTACTGATTGTTCCCTATGCAAATACAGACGGAATTGAATTTGGCGAAGGTATTGCACCACAACAATTTGCTCTGAGTCCCGCACTACAAGAACAAATTCTGCAATACTTGGATGAGAGAAAATTATTAGGCGTACAAATCCAACTGCAAGAACCACAATACGTAGGTGTTTCTGTACAAACAGAGGTAATTTTAGAACCTGCCTATAACAACCCTTTAGCCAGAGCAGAAATCCTTCGTCATCTGAGAGTATCCCTGTATAAATATCTCAACCCCTTAACTGGAGGCTTAGAAGGCAAAGGTTGGCCTTTTGGAAGACCAGTTTACACCTCAGATATTATCGCCTTAATGCAGCAAACCCCCGGTGTCCGTTATTTAGGGCGAGTCTTGCTATTTGCTATCCGCAAAGAAGGAGATACATGGAGGCGGCAATCTTCCCCAGAACAAGTAATAGATCCCGGCGCACAAGGTTTAATCTGTTCTTGGGCTGATAATAACCTGCGTTCTGGGCATGATATCCAAATCAGTAATCTTTAAATCAACAAACTTTAAGGAAAGATTTTATGGTGCAAAGTCGTTCCAGTCCTGCTATTCGTATTCACTTAACCCCAATGCAAATTCCTGAAGCAGTACCAGGAGCAGGTTTAACATTTGCAGGGACAGAAAGCATGGATGCAGCAGCACAGAGTTTAGTCTTGCATCCAGGAGAACCCAGCGAAATGGTTGTGCAAGTACAGAACTTAGAACAACGGCCTGTGAGGGTAAGTTTAAAAGTTGAAGGTAACTTTCCTGCTGATTGGTGTCAAATAGGTGGCACAGAAGGCAGTGAAATTCCCCCACGGGGACAAATGGATGCTGTACTTTATTTTTCTGTTCCTGCCAGCTTTTTTGAAGATCAACAGGCAATTGTTCCCGGACAACAAGATAAATTAAATCTGAATTTTCGCAGCTTAGTTGTTATTAATATTGACTCAGGAACAGAGAGAGAACAAATTCAACACAGCGATTACTTTGATTTATATGTTCGTCCCTACAGTTCCTACATGGAATTTTTACCTGTTTTATATCGGGAAGTAGACTTGATTGGTCGCTTCATGAAAATATTTGAACAGGCTTATCAACCAGCCATTGATAGTTTTAACGTCTTATGGGCAAATCTTGACCCCTTAACAGCACCAAAAGCACTATTACCATTTTTAGCTCACTGGGTGGCTTGGGAAGTAGATTCAGTCTGGAATTTACATCAACAACGGCGTTTAATTCGTCGTGCAGTTGAGCTTTATCGTTGGCGAGGAACTCGTAAAGGTTTGCGGTTATATTTACATCTTTATACAGGTTTACCTTTAGATGAGGATATACCTAATGAAACTGATAAACATATTAGTATTACCGAACCTTTTGGACCTAGTTTTGTTTTGGGTACAGCACAATTAGGTAGTGCAGTTTTAGCAGGTGGTGAACCATTTCATTTTCTAGTTTGTTTGCGCCCCCATCACCGGAATATGAACCTCAATGAACAATTAATTCGCCGAATAATTGAGCAAGAAAAACCCGCTTTTTGTACTTATGATTTAGTGATAGGAAATTTTAGTAATTGAATATCTAAATTCTATTTGTTTTTTGTTAATCCAAAATCCAAAATCCAAAATCCAAAATCCAAAATCAAATGACTCATCCTTTCCCACCTCCACACATCCAACCTTTAGAAAGGTTACAACCAACTGATGGTTTACTGATTAATGCAGAACGTTGGAGTAAAGCTCATGAATATCATCGTCTGCGTCAAAATACCCACTATCAAAGTTTAAATCAACCAGGAATTGTTTGTGGTTTAGGTGTGCGGCTAATTCCTGCACCCCGTCAATTTGAAGCTAAATATCGAGATGGACGTTGGGTACAAATTCAACCAGGAATTGCTATTGATATGAATGGCAATTTGATAGTTGTACCTACATCTTATGATTTTCCTATTGATTTAGAAGTAGCTACTTCTGAACCGCTGATGATTTACTTAGTAGTCAGCTATGTAGATCCTAATGAATTACGGCGTGGACAGCAAAGAGATGTTGTCCAAGAAACCTATCGTATTGATCAAAGAAACTCTACACCAGATGTTTCCGAAATAGAAATTTGTCGCATACTTTTAGAACCAGGACAAAATTCAATTATTCAGCCAGCGGATGCTTTTTATCCTGGTTATAATAATATTGATTTACGTTATCGTCGTCATGCCCAGGCACGTCCTCAAGCCTTAGTGAAAATTGCACAAGTTTCTCATAGTGATGGTGAATATGCTCGCAATTTTTTCAACCTTGCTTACTTATTGCAATCCGTAGAACCTTTATACCCAAATTTGCGCGGTGCTGATGAACCTAGTGAGGTTTCCCTATCAGAAAATATCCAAGAATATGATTTACTTTATCTTACAGGTAGAGAGTCACTATCTTTGAATAATGTTGAGTTGGAATCACTAAGAAATTATTTAAATTTAGGTGGCACATTGTTAATTGATGCCCCTTTAGATGCTAATGCTTTAATTGAAAGTATCCAGGCCTTAGCACAACAATTAGAAAGTCCTTTAAGACCATTAACAGAGTTACGAAGAAGTCACCCTTTAAGGACAAAACCTTTCTTGTTTGCTGCTTTACCTATAATCAATCAACAGTTAATCCAATTATTTTTAGGTGGGGGAATAATTTTAATAGTTGGTGATTTAGCATCTGCATGGGGAATAGATAGAGAATTTAATTTACCCCGGTTAACTATTCGCACAGCCCAGGAATTAGGAATTAATATACTTAACTATGCTTGTCAAAGAAGAAAGTTGATAGGTTTGCAACAAGAGGACAGTTCAGGAAAGTGGTAGTTTTGAGAGGGATCGATAGTATTTTGTATTCTGTTCCCTTTTCCCTAGTCTTCACAGATAACTTTTTGATGCCACCTCTACGTGGGAAGTAACAATGTGATAAAAGTTACGGAATACTACTTTTAAAACATCCTCTAAGACCAAAAAACTCTGCACCTCACCCTTTTTGGTAAATCCTACAAGTGGAACAGCCATCTTGCCTGTTCCATAATACTCCAGAATATTAGGATGTAACAGCTTATGAAATCATTGATTTTGATTATTTTGTGTCACTACGCTAGTCCTGTTCTTCTGTACTTCTGTAATCAGTGATTCAAAATCACTATTATTATTACCACCTCTAGTCAATAAATCCCTAATTCTATTAGTGATAGAATCCAAATTTCTAGACATTAAACTACTTAGACTTTTCACAAGGTTTTTCAACTTCTCAAACATACTCAGTTCGACAGTTAAATATTCATTACCACGGGGATATACAACCTTGCCTTTTTCTGTCTCGTAATATTCACCTTCAGGCATCAACATTGATTTTAGCGGGTTTTCTTGCCTTGCCATGTCTACTTGGGGGGGTTTATTACTTAGGAATAAGACATCATAAATTTTCCCATTCCAACTAGCCCAATAATGATTTTGGAAGAACCACCTCTTACCATGATCACAATTGCGTTTTCTGCCTTGGTAAACAGTTTCGTCCGCTTCACTTAAAAAGGGTTTCTTAATTTGTTCAATCGTCACATTTGGAATACCAAAATATTCTTGCGCTACTGTTTGAAATGCTTCAGCTAAGGTTCTACAATCTCCTTCTCTTG
The DNA here is from genome assembly GCF_014696195.1 of Sphaerospermopsis sp. FACHB-1094. NCBI lineage: Bacteria > Bacillati > Cyanobacteriota > Cyanophyceae > Nostocales > Aphanizomenonaceae > Sphaerospermopsis > Sphaerospermopsis sp. FACHB-1094. Next base: position 10,828 of record NZ_JACJPT010000134.1, read on the forward strand.
TTCCTGTTAACAGAGTTGTCCCCTGTTTATAAGTCATTGTGTATTTAAATGATATGTTTTTGAAATTATTCAACAATTGTTCTAGGATTTTTTCCTGTGGTGAATTTTCATCTATGCCTTTAACTAATTCCTTCCCTACTACATGATTATTCAAAAACTGTTGTTTGGGATTAGCAGCGCTGTTATCTGCTGTTGCCACATTGCCAGCTTCATTTTGGCTAGTTGCAGTCTGTGAAGTTTGCTGTTTTTGGATGGTATCTTGATTAATTTGATTAACTACATTCGAGGCAACTGTATCTGCTTCTTGTTCATATTGGTCTCCTGGTTGACTAATATTTAACTTTGCCTGTACCAGTGATGGTGAACCAGAAGATGATATTTTTTCAGGATGACGAAAAGCTATTTGTCCCAGGTTGTGACCAAAACCATACCCTTGTTGAACGCGACTATATAACACATCATTCATTTTGGCTTGTAACAGGGTCAGTTGTGTTTGTCCTTCTGGGGTGATGGTGCCATGTTTAGCTTGCAGTTGTAATTTTGTCGCTTCTATTTGATTTTGTTGAAATTCTTGATTTTCAATGTCTGTTTGTGACAGGGTTTTATTTGTGTGCTGTTGAGTTTTGTTAGTAGATGGGCGTGACTGAAACTGAGTTTCTTCTGACTGGATAGCCAAGGAGTCAGCTTTTTTGGAAATTTGCAACCTTTGTTTCATCGCTCACCTCACAGATTGACATAGGTAATCAATTAAATATTATCTCACTTAGCTACAGGTATGACAGTTTCGACTTTAGTCTAGTTTTTGGGGTTGAGATGGAATAGCTGGCGATCGCAGTAACACCTCCTACAAGAGATAGGCGATCGCACTGTTCACCTGACATTATTTATTCCCGTTCCTTGATCATTCTCAACTCTTTAAAAAATCATCAATATTTTTTTTATATCTTCTTTGATTTCTTGATTCAGCAAGGTAGATTCTAGTTTATTTATTTGATTATTAATTATTTTTTTAAGTTCCTGGCGTAATAATTCGTGATTTCCCCATGTTTTACTATCAATCCTTAGTAAAGCTAGTAGTAAATCTCCTGGATAGAAATCTCCAGCTACTAAAATATCTTTTTCTAGACTTTTTATTGCTAAAGGCATCACATAATTTAGTCCAATTTCTTGGCTAATTAATATTCTGATTTCTTCAGTATCTAGAGCATGAATTGGTTTCTTTCTCAATTTATAACATTCTTTCACTAAGCGAGGGGCATCTTCGGGAGATTCACCCCAGTAATTAGCTTCGAGTTGTTCTAAAGATTTTTGTTGATTCATCTTCATCTACCTTTAATTAATTTTTGAATCTTAATTAAATCCCACCTTGCACTTTGATCAGAACATTTTGTATTTCATCTTTTTGTCTGGATACTGTCGATAGTAGGCGTTTAGCTTCCTCTAACGTATCACCTTCAAATTCTGAGTTTTTAATACTATTCTTTAATTGATCTAGTTGATTTCCTAATCCTTTGAGAGCGTCATTAACCTCTTTTAGATGATCATATTGTTTTGACTTGCCGTTTGTAATGCAGGCTTGGTTTGTAATTCTTCCTCCTGTGATATTGCCTCCCGTTGTATAGCAGTAGCAGGTATTGACATGACTCGATGAGCCATCATGTCGGCTTCCTGTTCATATTTATCCCCTGGTTCTCCCACTGTTAACTTTGCCTGGGGACGACGAAAAGATATGCGACTAATGTCGTGAGTAATGGGCTGTTCGTTGATGGCTTGTTGTTCAGACTGTTCTGGTTGCTGTTGAGTTGATACTTCAGTTGCTGTTTGCATGACATTATTTGTTGTCAAACCAAAGCCCCGCACTGGATTTGCCAGCGTCGGAGTTGTGGGTGAGACAAGGGTTAGTAGCTAGTTAATGTTTTCTTAACCAATACTAACAAATAATCACATTTACTGAAAATTTCCTGTCATCTTTTGCTTTGTGACAGAATTACAGTAAAATCACTGTATGCTACTAGGATTCAAAACCCAACTCAAAGTTAACAAGCAACAACGACTACTACTGGCGCAACACGCAGGAGTAGCCAGACACGCTTGGAATCAAGGTTTAGCACTTTGTCAACAGGTATTATTACATAACAAACTGCAACCAGAAGACAAAATCAAATTTCCCACAGCCATAGATTTACACAAATGGTTAGTAGCAGCCATTAAATCTACCCATCCTTGGTATTATGAAGTGTCTAAATGCGCCCCTCA
>NZ_JACJPT010000135.1:0-13075 GCF_014696195.1 Sphaerospermopsis sp. FACHB-1094
GGGGTAACTTGTTTGCATTTATTAACAGGAGTTAGTCCCTTTGATTTATATAGTCCGATGGAAGGGGAATGGGTATGGAGAGATTTTTTAAATGGGAATGTTGTAAGTAATGAATTAGGAAAGATTTTGGAAAAATTAGCAAGTCCTATTGCTAAACATCGTTATCAATCTGTAAAAGAAGTGATGCAGGAGTTAAATTTTGTAGATCAAAATGTGAGGCGATCGCCTTCTCAAATTTTACCTTCACCACCTTCACCATCTGTTACTGTAACAAGTCGGTATCAAAAACTAGAGAAATTATTAGCAGCAAGAAAGTGGAAAGAAGCAGATGAGGAAACAAGACGGATAATATTGACGCTTGCTAACCGAGGAATACCGGGTTATTTGGAAATAGACAATGTTCTTAATATTCCAAGTGGAGACATCAGCATTATAGACAATTTGTGGGTAAAGAATAGTAATGGACGCTTTGGTTTTTCTGTACAGAAGCAGATTTATGAAAGTGTGGGGGGGACAACAACTTACAACCGCCAAATCTTGAATAGATTTATAGATAAGGTAGGATGGAGAACAGGAGAAAATTTACTGTCTTATAACGAGATTACCTTTGACATAAAAGCACCAAAAGCGCATCTTCCTTTTTTTCCCGTAGGTTCGATATGGTGGTGGAAAGTAGTTATTAGTTTGTATTCTCAAGATGATTACTGGAAAGCGGTTGTAATAGTTCTGATCTTGCGTTCATAACAGTAAACTGTAAAATTTAAAGATTACAGAAAAATATTAAGTTTGAATCAGGATAACCAGGATTAAAGGATGTACAGGATGTTAATGTTAACCTACTAAAAAATAACAGATATTTTTCTCTGTGTCCTCTGTGCCTCTGTGGTGGTTCGTTCTCAATCTCCTATTCACAGATCCACGACTTAAAAACAAGGTAAAATCAAAGAATGATTAACCAAAGGTGAACAATGGAAAACCAACAACTAAAAGCCCTGATCAAAGAAACTATTTTAGAACTGATAGAAGAAGAAAAATGGACAATTCAAAAAATATTAATCCCAATCTTGAATAACAAAGAAAATGAAGAATGGAACGAGTTTTCCTTAGAACAAGCTATGAGAGACTTAGAAAATGATCATCTTCCTGAATACACCGAATCCGATTTAATAGAAAAATGGCAATAGCAGGTCAAATCGTTCTCTTCAAATTTCCGCAAACTAACCTGACACTGGGGAAATTACGCCCTCCACTACTCATCAAACCCCTATCTAATAATAGTTATGATGACTGGTTAGCCTGTATGATTTCCACAAAAACAGGACAAGAAATAGTAGGATTAGATGAAATTATCTCACCCCAAGATGTTGATTTTTCGCAAACAGGCTTAAAATCAGAAAGTGTGTTTCGAGTTTCACGACTAGCTGTAGTTTCCGAACAGATACTTTTAGGAAAAATTGGTGAAATTTCTGAAGCAAGATTAACAAGAATTAGACAAAATCTAGCAAATTGGATTTTACAAGATTAGGTATATTATTAAACCAGATTTAGTAAACCGTGTTCAATCTCTAGTTGCTGATGTAGAAATTGATCTTGATGCAATACTATCTGAAGAGGATGAGTAGCTTGTCTGCAAATCAGCCTTTATATACAACCTGGTCTAACTTTCTGTAAAAACTGAAAATTCTGTATTATAATAAGACAAGTGCTGCTCATAGCATTTCATAGTCATTACTCACCACAAAAAACACTATGCGCTTAAAAAGATGGGAATCCCCCCGTAAACAAGGGAGAAACGACAAAGGCCGGGGCGGTTCAGCCAGAAAAAGACAAATCAAGAAACAACAGCAGATGCTGAGAAACAAACTCAAAGAACAGCAAAAGCCAGAAAACAACCAAAAAAACCAGAAAAACAACAAACCAAGGGAAGGGATAACAACCTTCCCTATTTTTTTGCCTCAAATCCCTCAGATCCCGGACTTCTTGGAGAAGTCCGGGATCTTCTATAGCCACCTGCTAAGGAATCGGAAATTTTTTGGAAATTTTTTGGAAAAAACCCTTGACAAAACCTATGGTGTGACTGCTATATTATTTAGAGTGAAAGCAGTGGGGCGTAGCCAAGCGGTAAGGCAGCGGGTTTTGGTCCCGCCATCCCTAGGTTCGAATCCTAGCGCCCCAGTATTATCAAATAATTATCAAGGGTAGATTAAAAAGTCTACCCTTTTTGATATTTTGGATTTTATATTTTAGATTTGGGATTTTAGATTTACCAATTACTCAATATTGTTATTTTTCGGGTGATTTTAAAGCTTGATCTAAAATTTCTCTCGCTTGTTCAGCTTTCGCTTTTGCTTCTTGATAACGAATATTAGCTTGGGCGAAATTTTTCAGCACCTTGAAACCTTCCTTGAGACGGGTAATTTCATCCTCAGTTACAGTATTATCAGAAAATAGAACATCAACAGCTTTACGAATTTCTAAAGCTTCAGCACGGGTTTCCTGGACTTTTAACTTGAGTGTAGCCAAATTACTGAGAACTTGTACAGCTTGGGTAATGGCATCCTCACCGCTAGTATTATCAATAGTTGGTTCTTTGACTTCTATTAACTGTTGAGGACCAAAACCTTCTTCCAATTCTGTGGGTAGTTTATCAGCTTCCATCAGTTCCATCAACTGATCCATTGCTTTATCACGGGCTTTAGCCGAATCTCTTCCAGGAACAGTGAGGATAATTTCTGGACTTTGAGCGAGAGTATATTGAACCATAGTAGGGGAAAAATTTGCTGGTTTACCAAGATGGTATTTAATTTTAACATTTAAATTAATTGGTAATTGGTAATTGGTAATTGGTAATTGGTAATTGGTGATTGGTAATTGGTAATTGGTGATTGGTAATTGGTAATTGGTAATTGGTAATAATTTATTCCCACTGTCCCCAGTCCCCAGTCCCCAGTCCCCAGTCCCCAGTCCCCAGTCCCCAGTCCCCTGTTGCCTATTGATAAATTATTTATACTGGAGAAGAGCAACTATAAAATCAAACAGGACAGGAGAGACAATGACTCCCAATCCCGCTATTATGCGATCTGTGGAACAATTAGGCTACCGTGTGACTGTGGGTGATGTAGCTAGTCAAGCGGGTTTAAATGTGGCTGAAGCTAATCAAGGTTTATTAGCTTTAGCGTCTGATGCTGGTGGACATTTACAGGTAGCAGAAACAGGTGATATTGTTTATCAATTTCCCCAAAATTTTAGAACAATTTTAAGAAATAAATATTTGCAGTTGCGTTTGCAAGAATGGTGGAAAAAAATTTGGGGGGTGCTGTTTTATTTAATTAGAATTTCCTTTGGTATTTTGTTAATTGCTTCGATTGCCCTGATTACTATCACCATCATTATAATTATGACTGCTGCTAATTCAGACCGAGATGGAGATAATAGAAGCAGCAGTTCTGGTGGTTTCAATTTCTTCTTTTTCCCGGATTTATTTTGGTATTTTAGTCCTGATTATTATGGCGAAGAAAGACGCAGAGAAAGAAGAGAAAACAGTGAGTTCAATTTCTTAGAATCTGTATTTTCATTTTTATTTGGTGATGGAAATCCGAATGCGAAATTAGAAGAAAGACGTTGGCGAGAAATTGGGATTGTAATTAGAAATAATCAAGGGGCGGTGGTTGCAGAACAAATTGCACCGTATTTAGATAATTTGGGGGAGAAATACCAACAGGAATATGAAGATTATATGTTACCTGTGTTGGTACGATTTAATGGTAAACCCCAGGTAAGTCCTGAAGGACAAATGGTATATTATTTCCCTGAATTACAAGTACAAGCTAGTAAAAAACTCCGTCAACCAGTAGATCCATATTTAGATGAAAATCTGTGGCGGTTTAGTGCTGCGAGTTCAGGACAAATTATGCTCAGTGCTGGTTTGGGTGTGGTGAATATTGTGGGAGCTTTAATATTAGGAAGTTTATTAAAAGGTGGAGAAATTGCAGCCCAAATAGGGGGATTGGTTGGTTTTGTCCAAGGAATTTATTGGTTGTTGTTAGCTTATGGGATTGGTTTTTTAGGAATACCATTAGCGCGTTATTTTTGGATTAAATGGCGTAATGGTAAAATTGCAACTCGTAACCGTGAACGTTTAGAAAGGGCGAGAATTTTAGGGAATGCGGATGATACTTTACAACAAAAGATTGATTTTGCTCGTCAGTTTGCTGGTGAGAAAGTAATTGGTAAAGAGGATTTAATTTACTCTAGTGATAGAGATTTACTAGAACAGGAATTTGAGCAGGTGAAAAAGCAGAATTTGTTAGGTGATGGGTAATTAGTGATTGGTAATTGGTAATTGGTGATTGGTGATTGGTGATTGGTGATTGGTAATTGGTAATTGGTAATTGGTAATTGGTAATTGGTAATTGGTAATTGGTAATTGGTAATAGTTGATTAGAAAACATAAAATTGATTACCCAGTCCCCAGTCCCCAGTCACCAGTCCCCAGTCCCCAGTCCCCAGTCCCCAGTCCCCAGTCCCCAGTCCCCAGTCCCCAGTCCCCAGTCCCCAGACTACTTAGCTTGAATAGGAGTTAAAGCTACACCTTTGTAATAATGTCCTAAAATTTGCAGGTGGTTTGCTCCCTGTTTAGCTAGGTTGTATGCTCCCCATTGACTCATACCTAAACCATGTCCAAAACCTAATCCTTGGAGGGTGAAGTTACCATTTGCGTCTTTGTTGAGGGTGAAACGGGTACTTCTCAGTTTTAGTGCAGTGCGGACTGCTTCACCTTTGAGGACTTTTGTACCTTGATCTCCCACAATTCTTAAAGTTTTAACGCTGCGGAAAGGAGACAGAGATTCAATCATCATATCTCTGACGTTACCGACTCCAGAAATGCGAGAGCTAATTTCTTCTGGGGTGAAGGTTCTGCTCCAGTTGCATTCTTTGATGTTTTGATCGAAGTCTTGGACAGCGCGTAAATAAGGAAGGGGGTTTCCCCAAACGTCTTCTACGTTTTCGGTGTGTCCACCAGAACAGGCATGAAATACTGAAAGAATAATGCGGTTGTCGTAGGTGAGGACTTGACCTGCTGTGCTATCTACTGCTGCGTAGGTGTTGCGAGATTCGCTGCTGACACCTTTGTAAATTTGCCAGCGGTCGGGGGTATCTCCTAAGTCAAAAATGGGGTTGTTACGTTGTTGTTCTCGTTTGTAGAGGGCATAGGTACGGGCAGCGATCGCTTGGGCTTTTAAAGCTTCTTGCGGCCAGCTAGAGTTCATTTCTCCACCGATGACGCTGTAGAGATATTCTTCTAAGTCTACCCAGTTAACAGCGGTTAAGCCGTTTTCGGTGGGGATAACCAAAGTTCTACCGCGAAACCAGCGATCGCCTATATAAACAAATCCTTTATCTGTAGGTTCAATCCAAAATAAACCAGATTGCCATTTATCTAAGGCTACTCCTCCGGGAACTGCTTGGGCTGCATAAGCACTCATTCCTGGTAGTTGTCCCAGGGTACGGCCAGAACTATCTTTAACTATTGCTGTCGTGGAAGCACCAACTTTAACTTGATTTACTCCCTTTTCAATGGCTACGCGCAGGATCACAGATGCTTGAGCAGGAGCGACTAAAACAAACCATAACAGGATACCTATCCACCAATGTTTTCCTTGAATTTGGGAAAATAAAGCGCCTAAATAAAGTTGGATTTTCATGCTGACCGTTGAATCACAAGCCTCTACCAGTTTAAAAGATATTTTTCCTTGTGAGAAAGTTGCGACTTCAACTTGAGGAGATCAAGGAGTCAGGAGATCAAGGAGTCAGGAGATCAAGGAGTCAGGAGATCAAGGAGTCAGGAGATCAAGGAGTCGTAGGGGCGAAGCATTCGGAAAATAACCTGTGATAAAAATTGATAATTTATCGCCCGAATGCTTCGCCCTTACAGGAGATCAAGGAGTCAGGAGATCAAGGAGTCAGGAGTCAGGGAGAAATTATTTGTATTTTCCCAGTCACCAGTCACCAGTCACCAGTCACCAGTCACCAGTCACCAGTCACCAGTCACCAGTCACCAGTCACCAGTCACCTGTCACCAGTCACCTGTCACCAGTCACCTGTCACCTGAATTATTGACTTCATTGGCAACAATACCAATTAAATTTAACTGACTCAAAATTTCTGTTGTTTGCATTAGTTGATGTGGTGTTAATTGCCCGATGCGTCCGACGATGACAATACCATTAGAAACAGAGGCAATAATTCTCGCATCAACACTATCTAAAATAGAAGAAGTATCTATTAAAACTAGATCATAGATTTTTTCAAAAGACTCTATTAATTCTTTAAGTCTTTCTGAACTGAGGAGATTCACTACATTATCTGGTTGGGGTCCTGCGGTTAAAACATCTATTGATGGGTGAATAGGTTGGATATAATTTTGAAATTGTGTCTTGATGTCATCCAGCAATAATAAAGATAAACCCCAATCATTAGAGATTCCCAAAATTTTGTGTAAGCTGGGCGATCGCAAATTAGCATCAATGACTAATACCCGTTGGTGCATATTCGCTGCACTCGCTCCCAACCCTAAAGTTAAGGTTGTTTTCCCTTCTCCTGGTAGTGCAGAAGTCAACATCAAGGATTTAAAAGGTAAGGAATTTTTAAAGATTTGCAGATTTTGGTAAATCATATCCAGGGTTTCATGGCTGGATAATTTACTTTTGTTTTCTGTATTTATGTTTTCTGTATTTATGTTTTCTGTAATTACCGATGCTTGTTTTTCTTGCTTCTGTCTCAATATTTCTTTCAATCTGCTTTTTAAACTAGGTTTACCCAATCTTGGCACAGAACCAAGTAATCTGATATTTGTTAGTTTTTGTAAATGTAAAGGTGAAAAAATTACCTTGTTAAACATTTCCCAAATTAAGACTACAATCACACCTAAAATTGGTCCAGTTACTATTCCACCAATAATCAATAACCATTTTTTTGTACCAATATAAATACCTACTGCTGGTTCTTCCAAAATTTCCCACTCAAATCCGCTTTGAGCAATTTTCAATCCTAATGATTGTTGGAATTGTACCAGTTGTTCAAGTGTTTGGCGTTGGATTTTTACATCGGATAACAAACGATTATATTCTGATATAAGGCTGGGGTATGTATTTAATTGTGTGCGAATTTCTTGTTCAGATTTAACTAAGTTATTTCCTTTATTAATGAGTGAATTTCGTTGTTTACTCAACCCGGCTAACTCCTCAGATAATTTATTATCAACAGTTAATAAATTCTCTGTATTTTGATCAGTATTAGTAGCTGTATTTTGCAATTTTTCTTGTAATAATGCCATCTGAAGTTGGCGTTTTTCCTTCAGTCTGATCACCACTGGAGAATTATCGGTGTAGCGCAAACGCTCCTGAGCTAAATTAGCTTCTGTTTTTCTAAGTTCATTGACTAAAGCTTCATAGTTACTGGAACGATTTAAACTAGCAGTTAACTGTGCATTCTTTTGGGAAGATGCTAATTTTTGTTCTAGACTTTTGTAGCGATTTTCTACAGTTTCGAGTTGTAAACGGTTAGTTTGTCGTTGTTTCTGAATATCAGCCAGAGATTCTAACAATATTTTACTTTGTATTTGTGGATCAATTACATTATGTTTCCGGCGAAAAAATGCTAATCTTTTCTCAGCCGCTAATGTCTCATTCTGTAACCTTGGTAATCGGTTGTTAACAAAGGCTAAACCTTGATTAACACGCTGATTTTTTTGTTCAAGATTATAGTCTTGATAAACTTTTTGCAGAGCTTGTAATACTCTTTGGGTTTTGACAGGATCGGGGTCTTTAAATGAAACGATAAATACTTGATTATTAACCCCATTAGATGATAATTTTTCTTCTGCGGGTTTGATTTGCAAATATCCAGTTTTGCCAGTATCACTGTTACCTTTGATATCTTCTAAGGTAATATTGGGATAATCAGCACGTAGTAAATCAACTGCTTTTTGTACTAGTTTAGAACTCAGCATTAATTTCATCTGCTGGGTATATTCTCCAGATGAATTATCAGAATTATTTAACTGACTGGTTGCATCTATTTGGCTCTGTGTTTGGCTCTGTGTTTGGCTCTGTATTTGGCTCTGAGTTGATCGTAATTCTTGATCCAAATCATCAGTTATCATGATTTGCATAGAACTCTGGTACATCGGTTTTGTGATGACAGCCAAAAGACTTGTAACTGATATTACTGCACAAGAAACCCCCAAAATTAAAAAGCGTCTGTAAAACAAAATTGTAGCTATTTGTCTAAGATCAAATACGCTTTGTTTAGAGGTAGTAATTACTTGTTTACGATTGAGATGACTTGTAGCCACTAGAAAAGTCCTCTACTATGAAAATAATATATCTGGAAGATAATGATGATAGCAAATTTTGAGATCAAACTTTGAGATATTTTTCCTTGGAGATAATTGATACTCAAAGTTGTTTCTTACATCAATAAGAGTTATTCTTTCCATGTTGATGAAGTGGAGCATCCCAAATGTGTAAATTTATTTTTATTTAGGGAAATAAAATGCTCCAAGTCTTGATATAATTGAACCGCAAAGGATGCAAAGGACACAAAGGTAAGAAATTGTGAGAGATTTTTTAGTGTTGCTGCGTTTATTTTGTCAAAATTGGGATGCTCCCGATGAACTACTTGATAGAACATATCCTACATAGCTCTTAGATCATTAATTCATCCCGATATATGTCCAGTTAGCACTATGATAGTAAATTTATTCAGAAGAATTTTAAATATTTAATGAAGGATAAATAGGAAATATATTAAGTATGAAAAATATTCAGGACGATAAGTGATCTAACTTTAAAAAAAACATTAAATAAACATTAAATAAACATTAAATAAACATTAAATAAACATTAAATAAACCTAAGAGGATGTTTTAAAAGTAGTATAGTACGATTTTAATCACATTGCTACCCCCTCCCGCCTTGTAAAAGGGGGAAACAATAAAAATCCAGTTCCCTCCCGTTTACAAGGGGAGGGTTAGGGAGGGGTCAAAATATTTGATACACCATGAAAGACTTTTCAAACAACCTCTAACCAACCCCTAACCCCAACCTATTACCTACCCCTCCCCTACTTTTCCGACTGAGAGATCCGACTTTTCCGACTCCAGAGGTAACACTAGATCAGCTATTATCAGCATATAAGAAGTAGTACCTCATAGAAAAAACTCTGCTTATAGCTGTATCAATGATTATTATTCCTATTAAAAAACTAGAAAATTAAAGATTTTTTCAAAGATTTTTTCCCTGTTCCCCGTTACCTGTTCTTTCTTACCCAATAGTAATTTAGCATAACAAGTACCGAATAATCATGTTTAATCGTATATCTGAAACTCTAATACACAAGATCCGCTGGGTATTAACTATCCTATGGCTAGGATTAATGGCATCTTTTTTATATGATCCTTTATCTTCAATATTGACTAAACCTGAAAATACTTGGAGTCCTTTGAGATTGTCCAATACTTGTATTAAAGTACAAGATCAATGCCTATCACAACAGCCTTATCCTCTAGGAACAACCTTATTTTGGGGAGCAATTATTCCTATTTCTATTTTCATTTTACTAGTGTTCGGACATGAAATGTGGCGAAGAATTTGCCCCCTATCTTTTTTATCACAAATTCCCCGCTCTTTAGGTTGGCAGCGTCAAATCAAACGAGAAGATCCTAAAACTGGCAAAATACGTTATGAGTTAGTAAAAATTAAGCCTGATTCATGGTTAGGCAAAAATTATCCCTATGTACAATTTGCATGGCTGTTTGTAGGGTTATGTGGTCGTATTTTATTTTTTAATGCAGATCGTTTAATGTTAACATTATGGATATTATTTACCATTGCATTCGCTATTACTGTGGGTTATTTATATAGTGGTAAGTCTTGGTGTAACTACTTTTGTCCCATGGCTACAGTGCAAAGGATTTATAGTGAACCTGGTGGATTATTTAGCAGTCAGGCTCATACAAGTGAGCAATTAATTACTCAATCAATGTGCCGTACTACATTACCAGATGGTAAAGAAAAAAGTGCTTGTGTAGCTTGTCAAAATCCTTGTATTGATATTGATTCCGAAAGAACTTATTGGTCTGATTTAAAACGTCCAGAATCATCGTTTGTACGTTACGGCTATGTTGGTTTAGTTATTGGTTATTTTGTTTATTACTATCTGTATGCTGGTTATTGGGATTATTACTTTTCTGGTATTTGGGCAAGAGAAACCGATCAACTTGCATCACTGTTTGCACCGGGATTTTATGTGTTAGGAAAAACAGTTAATATACCTAAAATAGTTGCAGTGCCTATGACTCTTGGAGGATTTACAGCCCTGGGCTATGGGTGGGGAAAAGTAATAGAAAAGAAAGCAAAAGCTTATAGTCTGCGTCATCATCTTCATCTTTCTATTGATACTATTAGACATCGAATTTTTACCATTTGCACCTTTGGCATTTTCAACTTCTTTTTTATTTTTGCTGGTCGTCCTCTCATTATATTATTGCCATTATGGATACAATATTTATACGATATATTATTAGTCATCTTGAGTACAATGTGGCTATACAAAACTTGGAAACGTACCCCGGATATTTACTCAAGAGAAAGTGTTGCTAATCGTTTACGCAAGCAACTAGAAAAACTAGATATCAATTTGCCCAAATATTTAGATGGACGTTCTATTAAGGAATTAAATACTCATGAAATATATGTATTAGCCAAGGTATTACCAACTTTCACAAAAAACAAACTCTATCATGCATACAAAGGTGTGGCACGGGAATTTTTAGTAGAAGGAAAGATGAAATACTCTGAAGGTTTAGAAGTATTACAAAAAATGGCTCAAGATTTGGAAATTTCAGAGGATGAACACTGGGAAATTCTCAATCAGTTGGGTGTGGAAAACGTAGAAATTATCAATTCTCCTCTGGAAATAAAAAATGTAGAAAATAATGTAGAAAATGATGAGCTATTGCAAAAACTGCAAGATTTGAATCAGGTATTGCAAAAACATTTCGATAAAATTCTTTATGTACCAACCAAGTATACTGGTTTTGTACTAGTAAAAGATAGTTTGCAGAAATTAAAGAGATCCCAGGAAAAAGAAAAATGAGAAATATGAAATATAAAGTTTTTATTTAGATCCCGGACTTCTTTAAGAAGTCCGGGAGTCATAACCCCGACTGACTCATGACTAGTGCTATAGTATATAAAGAAATGTAAAGGGATTATCAATACTGTCATGCAGGATAAAGTTATTGTCATCGTTGGTGCTACTGGTGGTATTGGTTCAGCCTTAGTTCGTCAACTTGCACCCACTGGGGCTAAATTGGTACTAGCTGCTAGAAATGCCTTGAATTTAACAACATTAGCTAGTGAGTTATCAGGGGAAGTGCTGACAGTGCCAACGGATATTACACAACCGGAACAGGTGGAAGCATTGATACAAGCAACTGTGGCGCAGTTCGGTAAAATTGATGTTTTGGTAAATGCGGCTGGTTTAGGTATTCTCAAGGCATACAACAATATAGAATCAGGGGAATTAGATAAAATTCTGGACTTAAATTTAAAAGGTTGTTTTTATACCTCTCAAGCTGCTGCTAAGGAAATGCAAAAACGCAAATCTGGCCATATTTGTAATATAGTCGGGATTTTAGGTAAACATTCCATGCCGATGGCTGCGGCTTATTCTGCTTCTAAGTTTGGGGTTGTGGGTTTTAGTAAGTGTATGGCGGATGAACTTAAACGTTTTGGTGTCAAGTTTACTTTGTTTTATTTTGGTGGTGTAGATTCTCCTTTCTGGGACAATGTAAGTTTAAAAGTAGATAGAAGTAAAATGTTAAGTTGTGAAACGGCGGCTAATGCTGTTTTCTATGCTTTATCGGCTGAACCTCAAGCTGTGCCAATGGAAATTAATATTCAGCCTGATAGTCATTTATTTTTCTAAGAGCTTTTTTCAGGTAAATGAATCATACTTAAATACAAGTTTCGCGCAAAGTGCAGAGGTGCAAAGTCGTAAAGAGAAACTTAGTTTTATTGCTGGTGTGTTTCATTTACCTGATCACTGTTAACTGATAATTGATAACTGATATGCTGCAAATTGATCACGTTCACTTCTATGTAGAAGATGCCCACACTTGGCGCGATTGGTTTGTCAAATATCTGGGTTTTCAAAGAGTAGTTAATTCATTTTTTTCAAGTTATGAAAATCAGGGAAGTTCATTACACACTCTGACTGAAGTTGTGAAAAATGGTGATGTCTATTTTTTACTTTCTTCACCTCTTTTACCCTGTAGCCCTGTAGCGGAATATTTACGTTTTCATCCTCCTGGTGTGGTTGATGTGGCTTTTGTGGTGGAAGATTTAAAGGCAGTTACGGCAAAGGCTACTGCTAATGGTGCTACACTTTTACAACCTGTTGAAAATGGTGAATTTTACAAATATGCAAAAATTTCTGGTTGGGGTAAATTAAGTCATTCATTAATTGAAAGAAATATTGAGAAAACAATTATTGAACAGGATGGTTTTATAGGTATAGATCATGTGGTTTTAAATGTGGAAGTCGGGGATTTACAAACTGCTGTTAAATGGTATCAGAATATTCTTGATTTTCAACCCCAACAAAGTTTTAATATTCAAACTGATTTTTCTGGTTTGCATAGTCAGGTGATGATTTCTGCTAATGGTAAGGTACAATTACCAATTAATGAACCTGCTTCTGCTAATTCCCAAATTCAGGAATTTTTAGCATTTAATCGTGGTTCTGGTGTGCAACATATCGCTTTACAAGCTGCAAACTTAATTGATGCGATCGCTCGTTTTCGGGCTGCTGGTTTATCTTTTCTCTCTGTTCCCAAAAGCTATTATTTACAATTACAACAACGTTTAGAATTGCCTTTATCACCTGACGAATTACAGGCGATCGCCCAACAAGAAATTTTGGTAGACTCTCAACAAGATGCACCTTTAGAAGCTTTACTATTGCAGATTTTCACCCAGCCAATTTTTAATGAACCTACTTTTTTCTT
>NZ_JACJPT010000136.1:0-12984 GCF_014696195.1 Sphaerospermopsis sp. FACHB-1094
TCACCAGTCACCAGTCACCAGTCACCAGTCACCAGTCACCAGTCACCAGTCACCAGTCACCAGTCACCAGTCACCAGTCACCTTCTTCTACAAATTGCAAAAACTGAAGTATAACCGTGGAGGAAAGTTCTACCACTCACAGGACCAATTTCACCACTACAGAAACAACCACCCATAGGGATGTCATGGAAATAACTACTAAATAACTGGGAATCAAAATTGGGTTTTCCGTAAAGTCCTGTACCACGTCCCACACAACTAAACATTAACGCCCCTAAAGCAGAGGATGAATTGCTATTTTCAGCTTGATATTCTTGCAAGAGAAATTCTAATTCTTCAGCAGAGGCTTGAGCATCCCGCAAATGAAATTGTAACCTTTGACCAGGACGGACACGATCGCCAATAGCGATCGCCCCTGCGGCTGGATCTACTCCTAGTAAGTTGCGAATGAGAAAATCACCTTGCTTTAAAGAAAGCTTAAATTCATTCATTGCCAACCCCACAAACAAAGAATGCTGCGCCAGCATTTTTTCCTCATCACTGAGGCGATCAATTAAATTCCGCAACACCGTCAAAGGAACTTGTTCATCCAACTCCAAAATAATATTGCGTTCAGCTTTAGTCACCTGTAATGGTTCACCAATAGGACGGCATCCTTGAGCGACAACACTTTTCAGCACAATATCACCACTCAAAGCCACACCCACAGTACCCTGACGATATAAGCGATCATTGCAAAATAAGCCGATGCGATCGCTGCCAAAACCTCCGCCGACCTGTCCCCCCACAACCACCGAACCAGGGTAAGCAAAATCCAAGCCCTGCAACAAATCATTAGTTCCTGAAGAAAAAGCACTAGACAACAAAATAAACTGGGGTACAGATGATGGTGGCACACCCACTAAATCAATCCAAGCATTTGGTGAGCTATCCAAATCAGGTAACTGATCGCCCAAAATATGAAAAGGGCGAACATCGACACCAGGAAGATGCGCCAACGTCAAACTAATCGCCGCTTCCCCTTCTATTTCCTGAATTTGGTTTTCTGAGTTCGTCCCCACCACACCCGCAGCACCACAACCAATCAGCACTGGTACAGACAGCTTTTCTGCCAGCAATGGTAGAAGTCGGGAATACTCACTCGCAAAAGCAGACGAAATGAATACCAGCCCCAGATCCGCAGGTGCTGTTAAAGATGAAACAGCTTGTTCTACCACATCTGAAACAGCTGCTTCCAAAGAATGACGGGTTGATAGGGCATTTGCCCACTGTATTTGGTCTGCCATGATTGCTGGACTTGTTTTTGTGTTGAGGCTAGTAGTTTGTGTTATCCAGGGAGATATTGCATCTTATCAGAATTGACAAGCTGAATGGGGCGTTTACTCCTATATTCATTTAAATATTAAATATATTGTATGCTTCTTTTTCGGTAGTTATACCCTGCCAAATCTTAAAACATTAAGAGAAATCCGGGTATAGTTGTGGTAATTTGCTGTATTAGTAAGCGATAATCACCATCGCAGTCTAACTGAGCAACTAAGTGGTTAGAATAGTAAGCGAACATTAAAGCAAAAACCGCAATTTTGGATTTTCTCTACTTAGTATAAACAAAACCCAGCGAGATTAACGCAATGACAAACACTCAAGAAACAACCAACACCATTCAAGAAAAAATTCAAGCTGAAGTTGAACAAGCTCGTGTTGTCTGTGATATTTCCGGCAGCAACTCCGCAGAATGTGCTGCTGCTTGGGATGCAGTCGAAGAATTGCAAGCGGAAGCTGCTCACCAGCGTCAAACCAAACCTAAAAACTCTTTAGAGCAATACTGTGATGCTAATCCAGAAGCAGATGAGTGTCGGCTTTACGAGGACTAGAGATTTAGCTAATCACTCTTAACTAAGGCAGGAGGCAGGAGGCCGTTATTGTCATGGGGTTTATACCCCCCTCCAAAAACTTTTCTCCTTCAATAGCATTAGCGTAGCCGCACGAAGTCCGGTTTTAGACCCGATTGTTTTGATCATCTCTCAAATCACTGGTCATAAACCTGATCAGGAGACAAATCAAGTCAAAAGTCAAAAGTAAAAAGTCAAAATTACAAAACTTCTGTCTTTTGCCTTTTGCTTGTTGCCTCCTTTAGCGAAGGTAGGAGGCAGAATACTGATAGCTGACGGCTGAATGCTTACAAAAACAACCTTAATTCTACGGTATTAACTAATAAAAACTATGCCACAACTTTGGTTTCGCTCCTATGTCTGGATGGATTATAGATTAGCATTATTATTTAGCTTAATTATTCCCCTGATTCTTCTGATTTGGGCATTTGTACAAAAAGCAGATGGTATACAACGCTTGCTAATAATTTACTGGCGGGTTGCCAGTTTATTGGCCATCACAGTTTACTTAATGATTGGTGGGTTGGCAGTCAGTTTTATCACTGGTTTAATAGCTCGTATTCTCATTCCCATTTCTCTTTGGTTTTGGGTTGATATCAACGATGAAATTGAGTATCAACCGAAAAGTATTTTGAAATTAATTTTCACATCTTGGCGTTGGGCAATGACGATTTATTCCCTGTTAGGTGTAATTAGTTTTGCACCTTTCTTAAGTTGTGCTTTTTCAGAAAATGCCCTCAAATCTAATTACTGTAGAGTTTGGTTAGAAGCACCATTAATGTTTAAAGATTATTTCCATTATAATAGCAAACCAGCTTTTCTTGGTTTTTTGGGTATAATTGGCTTAGTAATTTATGTAGTTTATCTCAGCTATTTTGTATTAGTAAAACTAGGTAAACATGGCAGAAACTCCACACAGTAGTAACATATTAAATAAGGCAGAGGCAGGAAGCTTAGTTGAGGGGGATTTATACCCCGATACCAAAACTTTTCCCCTGAAAAGGCTAGGCTTTCAACCCGATTGTTTCGTATAAAAAAAATAAATAATGCAAATACTCAATTAACTTGTAAAATATCCTTTTGATGAATAATTCCATTGGTAAAAGACTAGAACAATACACCGTCAAACGACCTCAAGAAGTTCTATTAGTAACCATCAATATTGCTGATGAACAAGATAAAATTGCTGTTTTCAAGGGATTTTCTAGTTCTTTGATGCGCCCCACAGCTTTTGATCCAGATGTACCGATATTACCAGATGATGCCATAATTGTAGCTATTGACCGCATAGCCAGTCCTTATAATCCTGAATCTCCCCGTTATATTCAACAAGGTATTTCTTGGGAAGCTATGAAAGCTTTATTGTTAGAAGTAGGTGTTTAGTTTAGGTGACAGGTGACAGGTGACAGGTGACAGGTGACAGCAGGTGGGGAGATGGGGAGATGGAGAAGTCAGGGGGAACAGGGGAAGTAAATAACCTAATCAACTATCAACTATCAACTATCAACTATCAAATATCAACTGTCAACTATCAACTATCAACTGTCAACTGTCAACTATCAACTGTCAACTATCAACTATCAATTATCAACTATCAACTATCAATTATCAATTATCAATTATCAATTATCATGTCCCGTTCTGGTTACACTCTCCCCGTTTTTGCTGGTGCTGCTGCTATTGCGGCTTTACATTGGTTGCGTCATCGTCAACCATTAAATGTAATTAATATTGATTTAATTACACCTGCTGAAATAGCAGAAATACCAATTGAGCAAGTAGCGGGAATATCGGAAAATGCAGCTTTAGCTATTACTCGCAGTGATCCGGGTGATAATCTAGACTTGACAAAAAATACACCAATTTGGGCAACAGTAGAATGGTATCACGGAGAAGGTGAAAGTGTTGTTATTAAAGGTGGAGAAGGAGTTGGCAAGCAAATTAATGGTGAACAAAAAGCTGCAATTTATACTTATGCTCAAAAGTTGTTAACGGAAAACTTGCAGCGACTTTTAGCACCAGGGGAAAAAATCATCGTCACAATTATTTTACCAGAAGGGCGATCGCTGGCAGTGAGAACTTCTAACGCTGCTTTTGGAGTAGTTGAAGGACTATCTTTATTAGGAACAAGCGGTATTTCCCAACCTTTAAGCACACCAGATCAACTAACAGCTTTTCGCAGTGATTTACAAAACAAAGCTAGTGAGTTTCAAAGTTTAGTTTTTTGTATTGGCGAAAATGGCTTAGACTTAGCACAAAAACAGGGAATAAACCCGCAACAACTGGTAAAAACCGCCAACTGGTTAGGACCTTTATTAGTAGAAGCAAATCTTTTAGGAGTCCAAGAAATCTTATTATTTGGTTATCATGGAAAATTAATGAAACTAGCAGGGGGAATTTTTCACACCCATCACCACCTAGCAGATGGCCGACGGGAAATTTTAGCTGCCCATTGTGCTATCTTGGGTTTACCATCTGCCGAAGTAGAGGTAGTATTTCACAGTCCCACCGCAGAAGCAGCTTTAAAACATCTCCGAGACTTAGATAGCAAAACTGCTAGTAATTGGACTGATCAAGTTTATGGCAGCATTGCCGAAACCATTGATACTCGCTCTCAAGAATATATCAAAAGTCATCGTGACCAAGATATTAACACCACAGTATGCGGTTCTGTGCTTTTCGACCGCAACCGAGAAATTATCATCAAGAGTAAAACTGGTTGTGTCTTAATGGAAAAATTATGTTAACTTAATATGAATAATCATAAATAAAGCAAATAAATAATTTTTTGTATACCTACTCCAGAGTGATTTTTCGCGGTTAATAATAAGCCAAATTTATCGGCTCAATAGGTGCGGCCATAGTCGTATCTATATACAGTAATATATCAGTATAATGTAGTACACATTTTCATAATATTTACTTATGTGGGTTGGATATCCTTACCCAACCTTGTGTACCTCATCAACATGAAATTTGCTGTATTTAGGTTTCTCGACCATTATTAGCCTAAAAAGCTATTAGCCCAAAAAGCCGGAAATGGTAACTGACGTTTTTACTATCAAAGACACACTCTCACCATCATGAATACAGCGGTGACTCTACCAACCGAAGCAGCACCCCAAACTCAGGAAAATTTGGGGCAGTTAAATCGCCAAATGATTGTTATTCTAGACTTTGGTTCTCAATATTCAGAACTAATCGCTAGACGTATCCGCGAGACTCAAGTATATTCTGAAGTGCTATCCTATCGCACCACAGCAGAACATTTACAGAAACTCAACCCCAAAGGGATAATTTTATCTGGTGGTCCCAATTCAGTTTATAGCGAAAACGCGCCCCATTGTGATCCAGAAATTTGGAAATTAGGCATCCCCATCTTAGGTGTATGCTATGGGATGCAGTTGATGGTTAACCAACTGGGAGGAGAAGTCACCAAAGCGGATCGGGGTGAATATGGTAAAGCATCATTATATATAGATGATCCCACGGACTTGTTAACCAACGTCGAAGATGGTACAACCATGTGGATGAGTCATGGTGACTCAGTGACAAAAATGCCACCAGGGTTTGAATTATTAGCACATACAGAAAATACTCCCTGTGCGGCTATTGCTGACCATGATAAAAAATTTTATGGTGTACAGTTTCATCCTGAAGTAGTACATTCCCTGGGTGGTTTAGCATTAATTCGTAACTTTGTTTACCACATCTGCGACTGTGAACCTACTTGGACGACTGCGGCTTTTGTAGAAGAAGCAATTCGGGAAATTCGCGCTAGAGTGGGAGATAAACGGGTATTATTAGCACTTTCTGGCGGTGTAGATTCTTCTACTTTGGCATTTTTGCTACATAAAGCTATAGGTGATCAATTAACCTGTGTGTTTATTGATCAAGGCTTTATGCGGAAATTAGAACCAGAAAGGTTGTTAAAATTGTTTGAAGAACAGTTTCATATTCACGTAGAGTATGTCAATGCACGCGATCGCTTTATTTCTGCTATTGCAGGTATTACCGATCCAGAAGAAAAACGCCGTATTATCGGTCATGAATTTATTCGCGTTTTTGAGGAAACATCCAAAAAGCTTGGTCACTTTGACTATTTAGCACAGGGTACACTTTACCCAGACGTGATTGAATCTGCTGACACTAACGTTGACCCGAAAACCGGTGAACGAGTAGCAGTGAAAATTAAGAGTCATCACAACGTTGGTGGTTTACCCAAAGACTTGAGATTTAAACTTGTTGAACCTTTGCGGAAACTCTTTAAAGATGAAGTTCGTAAAGTAGGCCGTTCCATTGGTTTACCAGAAGAAATTGTTCAAAGACAACCTTTCCCCGGTCCTGGTTTAGCGATTCGGATTTT
Organism: Sphaerospermopsis sp. FACHB-1094; assembly: GCF_014696195.1. Taxonomy (NCBI): domain Bacteria; kingdom Bacillati; phylum Cyanobacteriota; class Cyanophyceae; order Nostocales; family Aphanizomenonaceae; genus Sphaerospermopsis; species Sphaerospermopsis sp. FACHB-1094. Next base: position 6,259 of record NZ_JACJPT010000136.1, read on the forward strand.
AGGCGAAGTGACAGCCGAAAGGTTAAATATTTTACGTGATGCTGATTTAATTGTCCGTCAAGAAATCAACCAAAGAGGCTTATATCACGACTATTGGCAAGCCTTCGCCGTATTATTACCTATTCGTAGTGTGGGCGTAATGGGTGATAAAAGAACCTATGCTTACCCCATAGTTTTACGGATAGTCACCAGTGAAGATGGAATGACAGCAGACTGGGCGCGTGTACCTTATGATGTGTTAGAGGCAATTTCTACCAGGATCGTTAATGAAGTGAAAGGTGTTAACCGTGTGGTGTTTGATATCACCTCCAAACCACCTGGAACTATAGAATGGGAATAGGTGACAGTTGACAGGTGACAGGGGAAGAAAATTTTAGATTTTAGATTTTAGATTTTAGATTGGAGTTAACAAAAACAATCCAAAATCCAAAATCCAAAATCCAAAATACATAACTCCTGCCTCCTGCTATAATATAAGAAACTTGGTAATATTAAATCTAGTGAAAATGAAATTATCAAGAATGTAAATTGAGGCTAGTATAAATATGACACAAGAATTAATAGACCTCAGAAATAGTATTTTAGAACAGCGTTATACAGATGCGTTAGCTATAGTAGACGAATTAGAGGGAATGAGTAGACAAGCAATTTTTAGGAATATCCAATCATTCCTAGTAAGATTAATAATTCATTTGATTAAAAATCAAATAGAAAAACGCTTAACTAATTCTTGGGCAAATTCAATTCGTGGTTCAGTTAGAGAAATAAAAAAAATAAATTTACAGGATAATAAAACCTCCTATTATGTGAAAATAGATGAATGGCAACCAATCTTAGAAGATGAATTTGAAGAAGCCATTAGAGATGCCAGTGAAGAAGTAATGAATGGTATTTACAGCCCCTTTCAACTGACAGAAATGGTAGATAAAGAACAAATAATTGAACAAGCAGAAAATTTATTAAGACTCACTTATAATTACTCAGTTAAAGAGTTGCCAGCAGTCATTGATAATTATTTAACTCAATTACCAGGTGGTGAAAATTGGAAATTAGGAAAAAAATAAAATTAACTCTCTTACCTTTGCGTTCTTTGCGGTTTAATCATATCAAGACCTGATAGAACTTGAAGAATATTTGATTAACTATTTCCTACCTCCTAAAAAATACTTTTTCAGCAACCCCTAATTATGTATGATTTCATGTATGATTCAATCTTATGAACGTTCCTGGGAATGTTTGGTATTTTTCTCATGTGAGATATAAAATGAAAGAATATGAAAATCATCCTTCACAAAAACCAGAATCATTAATAGAAAGAATGATGTTAGCAAGTAGTAATGAAGGAGATTTAATACTTGATCCCTTTGCGGGAACTTTTACAACTGCTGCTTTAGCTAAACGTTTAGGAAGAAAATCTATTAGTATTGAACTGCAAGAAGAATATTTAAAAATTGGTTTAAGACGAGTTTTAGCATGGACAGAATATCAAGGAGAAAAACTTTTATAAAACCAAAAAAATCAAATATACAGGAGTAGAATGACTAATAATCAATGGTTAATAGGTAAAGAATTTCGCTTTGAGGCAGCACATAAGTTACCTTACCATGACGGCAAATGCGCCCGGTTGCATGGACATAGTTGGCGTGGAGTCGTTTATATATCTGCTAATACCTTAGTGCAAGAAGGTGCTAAACAAGGAATGGTGATGGACTATTCAGATCTTAAAAAATATCTCCAACCCTTACTAGATAATTATTTAGATCATTATTATTTAAATGAATCTACGGGTTTGGAATCACCAACCAGTGAAGCAATTGCGGCTTGGATATATGAGAAATTAGAGGAAGCGGGATTACCAGGATTAACAGCAGTGAGAATTGATGAAACTTGTACATCTATCTGTTTGTATTCTAAAAATCGCAGATCAGGCTGGTTAAATTCTGGTGAAAGTTTGAATTTACTGCTTTCTCGTGAAAGTGATGATGACGGTGATGTTAATTTAACAACCATCATTTAACTAGAAATTGGCAATTTAATGGTGAAAGTAGCGCCCTTATCCACACCAGGACTAGAGGCTTCAATTGTACCTCCGTGTAATTCTACTAAATGACGAGCGATCGCTAAACCTAGTCCTAAACCGCCTTTTTTATGATTGCGTTCACCTATGGTGGAGGATAGCCCATCGCATTGATGATAGCGTTCAAATACGAAGGGTAAAAACTCTGGACTAATACCAATTCCTGTATCACTAACCGTAATTTGAGTATATTTGAGTTTTGTAACTTGATCGTCAACCAGTGACAGTTTCACTTTCACCCTTCCCCCGGAAGGAGTGAATTTAATAGCATTGGCAATTAAATTACCCAAAACTTGCAGTAAGCGGTGAGCATCTCCCCTAATAGGTGGAATTGACTCAGCAATTACTGATTCTAGGAAAATATTTTCAGCTTTTGCAGTTGGATAAGCAGTTTCTATAGCTGTATTCACAATAGACACTAGATTAACTTGACTGACTTCAAGCTGTAGCTTGCCCCGTAGGATGCGGGAAATATTCAGCAAGTCTTCCAAAAGTTTGGCTTGGGAGTGAGCATTTCGTTCAATAATTTCTAAGGCACGATTGATAGTATGTGTATCTAAAGGCCGAGTTCGCAGTAAGTTTGCCCAACCTAAAATTGCATTGAGTGGCGATCGCAAATCATGGGATACCATCGCCACAAAGTCATCTTTTGCTTGGTTCGCTTGTTCAGCTTCCAGACGGGCAGCTTTTTCCATTTCTAAAAGCCGGACCCTTTCTGCCTCCAACTGCTTGCTATCTTCAATATCTGTACTCGTCCCAAACCACTTGACAACCCTTCCCCACTCATCCTTAATGGGTACTGCTCTCACTAAATACCAGCGATAAACGCCATCATATCTTCTCAAACGCTTTTCAAATTCATAAGGTTTCCCTGTTTGTAAAGCTGTTAACCATGCTTCCATCGCAATGGGAATATCATCTGGATGCACTATTTTAGTCCAGCCATATCCTATCACTTGCTCAAGGGTTTGTCCTGTAAAATCTAGCCACCTTTGATTGACATGAACGCATTCACCCTGAGTATTCGCTATCCACACCAATTGAGGTATGGCATCAGATAAGTAACGGTATGATTGTTCACTTTGGCGCAATGCCTCTTCAGTTTGTTTGTGTTGCGTTAAATCCCACCTTCCGCACCCTAAACTGTCACACAACGAAAAATGGTCATTTGGGGATTTGAGATTGGCGATCGCTACCTAAACTTTAGACCATTTTGTATTAAAATTATCCTCAAAGGTCTTCAAAAATCCGAAATTACCGATTGTGACACTGGGGGGTGCGGAATGTGGGTTAAATCCAGAACAAAGCAGACATTATAGCCATTTTTTTCACCTTCTATCAAGGCAATTGCTAATAGCACTGGTATACGAGAACCATTTTTGTGAAAATACTGTTTTTCAAAGGGAGTGCAAATTCCCAAAGTTTGTAGTTCTTGAATTTTTTGTTGGTCTAGATTTTTGTATTCTGAAGGTGTCATCATATCCCAACGAATACTGCCATTTGCAAATTCTTCACGGGTGTAGCCCAATATTTTCAGAAAGGCATCATTAGCTTCATAAATTTGCCCACCGATGTCACCAAAATAGATACCAACTATATTAGATTCGACAATTCTGCGGAATTGGGCTTCACTTTGCCGCAACCGTTCCTCTGCTTGTTTTTTTTCAGTGACATCTCGCCAAGAAACCACACAGCCATCTTTCATTTTGGCAATACGAAAATCAAAATATCTAGCTAATTGCTTCTGGCTATGACTGTATATAAATTGTTGGGATTCTTTCATTACAGGATTGCCTGTTTCTATAACTCGGCAATATTCATTAAATATACCGCTAGTTCGATAAGCAGGGAGTATTTCACACAGTCTTTTATCTATTATTTCTTCTTTTGTGAGTCTGTGACATTCACAAGCTGCTGCATTTACATAATCAATGCGGAAATCAATTATTTCACCGTTTTGGTTGCGAATGGCCGAATAAATGCCAAAGCAATCGAGCATATTTTCTACAGAAGTACGAAAACGCTCCTCACTGCGTTGTAATTCCTGACTTAAATTAACGTTTTTAATAGCTGAATTGACGGTTGAACATAAGAGTTCTGCTGTTGTTTTACCTTTGACTAAATAATCTTGAACACCACTTTTTATAGCTTGCACAGCAACCGCTTCATTGCCATACCCTGTTAACATAATTACTGCTGGTATGTTGCCATGAGTTTGCTGTTTTAATTCCGTGATAAATTCTAATCCATTTAAGTCGGGTAACACAAAATCTAATAAAATTCCATCAGGTTGAAACTGCCGACATAAAGCTAATGCTTCCTGTCCCAATTCTTCTTCAAAAATTGTGTAGATATATTCCTGATCCTGCTGGAGATAACGACGATAAACTTGGCGATCTTCAGGGGAATCATCAACAATTAAAACAGTTCGTGGTTGCACCATAGTTATTAGTTAAAAGTCTCAGGAAGAATGACAATATCTAGCCAATAGGTTAAAAAAACTTGAATAGTTTTAATTAGTCTTTTGATATCTATAGGTTTCAAGATATAACTAGCAACCGAGTATTGGTAACATATATCAATATCCTTGGGATTAGAAGACGTGGTGAATATAACGACAGGAATTTTTTTTAAATTTTCATCCTGTTTAATTTGTTGTAAAACTTCTCTACCATCAGTTCCTGGTAAATTCAGATCCAGTAAAATAATTGCTGGATGGGGATAAGTTTGGATGTCACCATATATGCCATTATGATATAGGTAATCGAGGGCAGTAAATTACTAATGAGATGATTACTAATGATATTGTTCTGATTTATTTGATTCATAATTTATGATTATACTTACTGATAATTATGGAAAATCAATGTATAAATTATCTACACACACAGGACGTAATAAAATACATTGGTAGAGAATTTAGAAATTTATTTTTTTACACAATTTTTTACAATCTTTGTTTATGGAAAATCTATTGAACCATATTAATATTATACCGAATCAAGGCAAAAATTTTGTGTTTTTGGAGCAGGGTTTAAATCTCCGTACAATAAGCCTCCTGCCTTCTGCCTCCTGCCCCCTGCCTTCGTTAAGTTGCTCCATTTTCAAAGGTAATACTTTCAGATTTGTATGCTGGTGGCTCAACATGAATTAAAATTCTCACTGGACTAAAGCGTTGTTGTAGTTGACTTTCTACTTCTTCGGTAATATTATGAGCAGTTTCTACATCTGGTGCATCTACTATTAAGTGCATTTCTATAAAAACTTGACGACCCAAAACACCACGAGAAGCGATATCATGGCAATTAATTACTCCAGGAACAGAAATTGCGATCGCATGAATAGCTTCAGGTGCGATCGCTATCTGATCCACCAACCAAGGTAAATTCTCTTTTAAAACTGACCATCCACTCCAAAATACTAACAAAGCTACGGGAAAAGCTAACACCACATCTAACCATTGAAAATTTAACCACCAAATTCCTATTAACCCCCCCAACACAGAAATAGTCACCCACACATCACTCATGGTATGTGTAGCATCAGCAATTAAAATTGAACTACCTACCCGCCTACCAACATTACGTTCATAGAACGCCACAAATATATTTACTCCTAATACAATTAGCAATAACCACAACTCAGAACCCGATATTTTCACAGTTGAACCACCTTTAATAATTCTCTCAATAGCTCCTTGGAGAATTTCAAAACAAGCTATACCTAAAAACGCCGCTATTCCTAAAGCTCCCACAGCTTCAAATTTATGATGTCCGTAGGGATGCTCTCGATCTGGACGGGGGGAAGAAAATTTACTAGCAACTAATCCTAAAACATTATTGGCGCTATCTGTCACACTATGCAATGCGTCAGCCAACAAACTCAGAGAACCTGTTGAGTACCCCACAAATGCTTTGAGTCCCATTACGAATAAATTGAGGAGCAGAGTAATAATTAAAACTTTTTTAACTTCCGCACGGTTATCGTAAGTCATAGCACATTGATCATATCACGATCTATAATTTCTATTTTAAGACCTAAAGCAAAAATAAACACAAATAAAATGTATCAAAGTCTTACGCAGTAACGAATATTCTTCTCCATAAACTCTCAATTTTTCGCCCAATTATTGAGATTAATTTTAAATAAAGTCAGCTAAAATCCCATACCCATAGAAAAATTGTCAATTGTCAATTTTCAATTGATAATATATGTAATTACTAAGAAGTTTTAATCAAAAAGCCCTATGTCTTCTACCCCTTTAACATTAAATCTAGGAGATGGTTCTATATCTTTCAGTTTCTCACCCGCAGCAGCAAGAGAACTAAAAGCAGCAATAGATCAATTAATGCTCAGTCTCAAAGCTGTTGCAGCTAAACCTACACCTGGTAGTAAAGTTACTCCCCAACCTCCTTTAGAGTATCGCTACACAGGAGAGGTATTTTTAGAAGTTTTTTGTAATCCCAATATCTGGCCTACTCCCTTTGCAGCAAAAGTGCTGTTAACAGTTCGTAATGTTGGTATTCGCTTAACCACAGAAGCTGAACTCACTCGCATGATTGAGGATATTAACCAGTATTTAGAACAGGTGGGATAGGTGACTGGGGACTGGGGACTGGGGACTGGGGACTGGGGACTGGTGACTAGGG
>NZ_JACJPT010000137.1:0-12492 GCF_014696195.1 Sphaerospermopsis sp. FACHB-1094
TCTTCCGATCTGGGACTGGGGACTGGGAAGATGAATAACCCAATTACCAATTACCAATTACCAATTACCAATTACCAATTACCAATTACCAATTACCAATTACCAATTACCCATTACCAATTACCCATTACCCATTACCAATTACCCATTACCCATTACCAATTACCAATTACCCATTATGATTTCTACTATCCCAAATTCTGGTACTGAAAATCTTGCTAATGTGCGGTTACAAATTCGTGCTTTACAACCGCAGTTAATAGAATGGAGACGACGCATACATCAAAAACCAGAGTTAGGTTTTCAAGAAAAACTGACTGCTGAGTATATTTCCCAAAAGTTGCAAAGTTGGGGAATAGAACATCAAACTGGTATCGCGGAAACTGGCATTGTGGCTATTGTCAAAGGTGAAAAATCTGGACCTGATAAAGTTCTAGGTATCCGTGCTGATATGGATGCTCTGCCAGTTAAAGAGGAAAATGAAGTACCTTATTGCTCCCAGCATGATGGAGTGATGCACGCTTGCGGACATGATGGACATACAGCGATCGCAATGGGTACAGCATACTACCTACAACAACATCGTCAAGAATTCAGCGGTACTGTAAAAATCATCTTCCAACCCGCAGAAGAAGGTCCAGGTGGTGCAAAACCGATGATTGAAGCTGGAGTCTTGAAAAACCCAGATGTTGATGCCATGATCGGTTTACATTTGTGGAATGATCTGCCAGTGGGGATTGTCGGAGTTCGTCCAGGTGCTTTTATGGCAGCTATCTCCTATTTTAACTGTACAATTTTAGGCAAAGGTGGACATGGTGCGCTACCTCATCAAACAGTTGATTCAGTGGTAGTTGCAGCCCAAATTGTCAACGCCTTGCAAACAATTGTAGCGCGGAACGTCAACCCCTTAGAATCAGCAGTAGTGACAATAGGTGAACTCCACGCCGGCACAAGAATGAATGTAATTGCTGATACAGCAAGAATGAGTGGATCTATCAGATATTTTAACACTGACTTAGCAGGATTTTTTGAAAAACGGATTGAACAAATTATTGCTGGAGTTTGTCAAACTCATGGCGCTAATTATGACTTAGAATATGTCAATCTTTATCCTCCAGTCATTAATGATCCAGAAATAGCAGAGTTAGTGAGAAGTGTAGCAGAAACAGTAGTAGAAACACCTGTGAATATTATCCCAGAATGTCAAATTATGGGTAGTGAAGATATGTCATTTTTCCTGCAAGAAGTTCCTGGTTGTTATTTCTTTTTAGGTTCTGCCAATGCTGAGAAAAAATTAAATTATCCTCATCATCATCCGCGTTTTGATTTTGATGAAACAGCATTAGCTATGGGTGTAGAAATCTTTGTTAGATGTGTCGAGAAATTTTTGAACTAATCTAATCTAATGTGATAATTGTGGGATAGGCATCTTGCCTGTTCCTAAATTTTAATAATTTTATAATAATTTTATAAAATTTGTATAATTTATTCATTTATGGAATATAATAATGTATTAGTCACCATTGGCACGGTAAATTTTGATCAATTGGTAAATTTCTATATTCAGTTACTAGAACAAGAACCAAAAAAGATGATACCTAATGTTTATGCTGAGTTTAACATCCTGAGTTTAACTTTAGGTATATTTAAACCAAAGAAAAATGATGAATCAGAATTTGTAAGCAATAGCAAAAGTCCGCTAAGTTTGTGTATAGAAGTGAGTAATTTAGAAAATGCGATCGCACACCTCACATCTTTAGGTTATCCCCCACCGGGAAAGATTTCTATAGCATCCCACGGTAGAGAAATTTACGCTTATGACCCCGATGGCAATCGTTTAATATTACATCAAGGTTATTAACCCAAGTTGCTAGTTAGGAATAGGAGTCAGGAGTCAGGAGTCAGGAGTCAGGAAAAAGAATGAATTATGATTGTGTTCCCTGCTTTATTGCTATCTACTTATCCTTGTTACTTCGATTTGAGAGCCTTTCTTGCATAACTAGCAACTTACGTTATTAGTTGTTAGTTATTAGTTATTAGTTATTTTTACCCAATCACCAGTCACCAGTCACCAATCACCAGTCACCAATCACCAATCACCAGTCACCAGTCACCAATCCCCAATCACCAATCACCAATGTCCATCACACAAAATTACAAATTAAATCTTATTCAATGGTATCCTGGCCACATTGCCAAAGCTGAAAAAAATCTCAAAGAACAGTTAAAAAGGGTAGATGTGATATTAGAAGTGCGGGATGCACGTATTCCCTTAGCTACAAACCATCCGCAAATGAATGAATGGGTGGGGAGTAAGTCGCGGGTGTTAGTAATTAACCGTTTAGATATGATTTACCCCCAAGTGCGATCGCTGTGGGTAGAATGGTTTAAAAGCCAAGAACAAGTCCCTTATTTTACTAATGCTCAACATGGTCAAGGTATCACAGCCATAGCTAAAGCAGCGCAAGCAGCCGGGGTAGAATTGAATGAACGCCGAAAACAAAGAGGAATGTTACCCCGTCCTGTCCGTGCAGTCGTCATTGGTTTTCCAAATGTGGGAAAATCAGCATTAATTAACCGCTTGCTAGGAAAACGGGTTGTTGAAAGTGCTGCGCGTCCGGGGGTGACTCGTCAACTACGATGGGTGAGAATTTCTGAACAATTAGAATTATTAGATGCACCTGGTGTTATTCCTGCTAGATTAGATGATCAAGCAGCCGCAGTCAAATTAGCAATTTGTGATGATATTGGCGAAGCATCCTATGATAATCAATTAGTGGCGGCTGCTTTTGTAGATATTTTAAACGAACTGCAAGAAAGCCATCCTCATTTATTACCACCACACCCATTACTTTCACGCTACGAAGTTGATTCTATTATTCACACAGGAGAAGAATATTTGCACGTTCTCGCAGAACATCGTTATAAAGGAGATGTTGAACGCGCTGCTAGAACTTTAGTTAGCGATTTTCGCAAAGGACTTTTAGGTAATATACCTTTAGAAATTCCACCACATTGATTTGACAACGGTTTCCAGGCTTTTTTGAGTAGTAAATGAGTGGTTTGAGTAGAAATTGACTAGTTAAAAGTCGGGACTGTAAGCAGAGGCGATCGCCCAAGTAGCAAGTTGACAATTCTGCCTCACAGATGATCTGAGTCACTAACGTTAGAAAGCTTTAGGTAGGTTTTGCTGAATAAACATGAAAAGATTATAGGTAAAGGGTCTTAGCCTGCTGGAAGTTAAAAAAGTGCAAGCTTTTGCGGGGGAGAAACTAAAAAACCTTGCACTTAATTCCTACTTAAAGAAAAAATCGCTCCCATCGAACTCTTGAAACTGTTCCCTGTTCCCTGTTAAGAGTTCCCTGTTCCCTGTCTCCACGACAAGACTTTTTCAGCAAACCCTACTTATCAAATGCTGTCAGAAAATTCGGAACCCAATTTTGATGGTAGCTGCTATCGTGAATGTGTGTAACACTAGGAAACTACCTGAAGTTAGTTTTTAACAGGAGATCAGGGAATGGCTATTGCTACCATTAATCCCACTACGGGGGAAACTCTGAAAGTATTTAAACCGCTTGAGGATGGTGAAATAGCGGCTAAAGTGGAATTAGCCCAACAAAGTTTTCAGGAGTATCGTCAGACAAGTTTTGAGGAGCGATCGCAATGGTTACTCCAAGCAGCGAATATTTTAGAACAGGAAAAGGCTGATTTTGCCAAAATCATGACCTTGGAAATGGGTAAAACCTTAAAATCTGCGATCGCAGAAGTGGAAAAATGCGCCCTGGTTTGTCGTTACTATGCCGAAAATGCCGCCAGTTTCTTAGCTGATGTCACAGTTAAAACCGATGCTAGTCACAGCTTTATAAAATATCAACCATTGGGGGTTATTCTCGCCGTTATGCCCTGGAATTTTCCTTTTTGGCAAGTTTTCCGGTTTGCAGCACCAGCATTAATGGCGGGCAATGTAGGTTTACTCAAACACGCCTCTAATGTCCCCCAATGTGCCTTAGCAATAGAAGATATTTTCCACCGTGCAGGTTTTCCCAAAGGAGTTTTTCAAACATTATTAATTGGTGCTACAAAAGTAGCTGATTTAATGGCAGATGATCGGATCAAAGCTGCTACATTAACTGGAAGTGAACCCGCAGGTGCTTCTTTAGCGGTTGCATCTGGTAAACAAATTAAAAAAACTGTCTTAGAATTAGGGGGAAGTGACCCTTTTATAGTCTTAGAAAGTGCTGATTTAGAATTAGCAGTAGCCACCGCAGTCACCGCACGAATGATCAATAATGGTCAATCTTGTATAGCAGCGAAACGGTTTATTGTTGCTGATCAAATTGCCGATGAGTTTGAAAAAATGCTCTTAGCAAAATTTCAAACTTTGAAAATCGGTGATCCTTTGGCTGATGATACAGATATTGGACCATTAGCAACACCCGATATTCTCCAAGATTTAGAAAATCAGGTGAAAATTGCGGTAGAAAATGGTGCTAAAGTCCTCACAGGTGGTAATGCTTTAAAAGATCAACCTGGCAATTTTTACCCACCTACTATTATTATAGATATCCCGGTAGAAAATCCTATTGCAAAGGAAGAATTTTTTGGACCAGTGGCTTTATTATTCCGAGTTAGGGATATTAATGAAGCGATCAAATTAGCTAATGATATACCCTTTGGTTTAGGTGCAAGTGCCTGGACAAATAATGAAGCAGAAAAAAATCGCCTCATTCAAGAAATTGAAGCCGGGGCAGTATTTATTAATGGCATGGTTAAATCTGATCCGCGTTTACCTTTTGGGGGTATTAAACGTTCTGGATATGGAAGAGAGTTAAGTATTCAAGGTATTCATGAATTTGTGAATATCAAGACAGTTTGGATGAGGTGACAGGTGACAGGTGACAGGTGACAGGTGACAGGTGACAGGTGACAGGTGACAGTAAGAAGGCAAAAGGCAAAAGTTTAAAAATTCATTCTTTCTTCTTCCTCCTGACTCCTGACTCCTGACTCCTGACTCCTGACTCCTTTAATTATTACTTTGAGGAAATAATCATGAATACTGCTGAATTATTGGTACAGTGTTTAGAAAATGAAGGTGTACAGTACGTTTTTGGTTTACCTGGTGAGGAAAACCTGCACGTTTTAGAAGCTTTAAAAAAATCCTCCATTCAATTTATTACCACTCGTCATGAACAAGGTGCTGCATTCATGGCCGATGTTTATGGGAGGTTAACTGGTAAGGCGGGGGTTTGTCTTTCTACTCTTGGTCCTGGTGCTACTAATTTAATGACTGGTGTAGCTGATGCTAACCTGGATGGTGCGCCATTAGTAGCTATTACCGGACAGGTGGGAACAGATAGAATGCACATTGAGTCTCATCAATATTTAGATTTGGTGGCTATGTTTGCCCCGGTTACTAAATGGAATAAACAGATAGTTAGACCGAGTATTACACCAGAAGTAGTCAGAAAAGCCTTCAAGCGATCGCAAACTGAAAAACCCGGTGCTGTTCACATTGACTTACCAGAAAATATTGCAGCCATGCCCGTAGAAGGCAAACCTTTACAAAGAGATCACATTGAAAAAACCTATGCAGCTTTCGCTAGTATTCGCGCTGCATCTGCGCTTATTTCCCAAGCAGTAAACCCGATCATTTTAGTAGGAAATGGAGCAATTCGCGCCCAAGCTAGTGACGCTGTAACCCAATTTGCTACCCAATTAAATATTCCTGTTGTTAATACCTTCATGGGTAAAGGAGTAATTCCTTATACCCATCCTTTAGCGTTATGGTCTGTAGGATTACAACAAAGAGATTTTATCACCTGTGGTTTTGATCATGCAGATTTAGTCATCGCAATTGGTTATGATTTAATCGAATTTTCTCCTAAAAAATGGAATCCTGAAGGTAATATTCCCATTGTCCATATTGCAGCTACTTCCTCAGAAATTGATAGTAGTTATATTCCCAAAGTGGAAGTAGTAGGGGATATTTCTGATGCACTGAATGAAATTTTAAAAGTCGCTGATAGACAAGGTAAACCTAATCCTTATGCTATTAGTTTACGGCCAAATATTCGCGCAGATTATGAAAGATATGCCAATGATGATGGATTTCCCATTAAACCACAAAAATTAATTTATGATTTGCGGCAGGTAATGGGACCCGATGATATTGTAATTTCTGATGTCGGCGCACATAAAATGTGGATGGCTAGACATTATCATTGTCATAGTCCGAACACTTGCATTATTTCTAATGGTTTTGCAGCAATGGGAATTGCTATTCCTGGCGCTTTAGCTGCTAAATTAGTCTATCCCAATCGTAAAGTTGTTGCTGTCACCGGTGACGGTGGTTTTATGATGAACTGTCAAGAATTAGAGACAGCTTTGCGGGTGGGTACTGCTTTTGTCACCTTAATTTTTAATGATGGTGGCTATGGTTTAATTGAGTGGAAACAGGAAAATCAATTTGGTAAAGGTAACGCTGCTTTTGTCCATTTTGGTAATCCTGATTTTGTTAAATTAGCGGAAAGTATGGGTTTAAAAGGTTATCGCGTTGAGTCTGTAACTGATTTAATTCCTGTTTTAAAAGAAGCTTTAATTCAAGATGTCCCTGCTGTTATAGATTGTAGGGTAGACTATCGAGAAAATCGCAAGTTTACGCAAAAAGCTGATGAGTTAAGTTGTGAGATTTAGGTGATTGGTAATTGGTAATTGGCGATTGGGAAAAATATAATTACCCATTACCTATTACCGATTACCCAGAAAATGAATTTGGTGGGTTATCAAGTGAAGTTGAGATGATATCTAAGATTTAAGGATGTACAGGATGTTATTTTATATCCTTAAAAATAACATCTGATATAATCAAGATTAACCAAAAAAGCAGACATCTAAACTTCACTAACTTTAATTTTTCCTCTGTGTCATCTGTGCCTCTGTGGTTCGTTAAAAAAAGTTATCTACCATCAATAAAAAATAAAAAATATCAAAAATAGAACGCGGATGAACGCAGATAAGCACAGATAAACCAAATCCTGTAAATCCTAAAATCCTGGACATTATGATTCTGACAAACTTATGATTGCTATTAAAAATCAACTGACACTACAAGAATTTCTCAACCTTCCAGAAGAGGATATCACTTATGAATTAGTTAACGGGGAAGCAATACCAAAAATGTCACCAAAAAGATTCCATTCTCGATTAACTATTGCATTATGTTTAATTCTCACACAATGGGCAGAAAATAAAGGGGAAGTAGGTATAGAATGGGCAGTTATTTTAAAACTTTGCGGTAAAGATTGGGTCCCTGTTCCAGATTTATTATATGTTTCTTATTCCCGTTTTCCGAGTGATGTCATTGAAAATGAAGCTTGTCCTATTTCTCCTGATTTAGTTATAGAAATTATATCACCTGATCAATCTTTTGGAGAAATGAGTGCCAAAGCTACAAATTATCTAGATGCAGGTGTAATGAGGGTTTGGGTAATAGATCCGAAAGCGAAAACTGTCACTATATTTTATCCTGATGCACGTCCCCAAACAAAACGGGGTAATGATAGTTTAGAAGATTCTCTATTTCCAGGTTTGGTAATTTCAGCAGAACAAATTTTTCAACAAGCGGGTATTCCTTAAAGTTAGGGAATAGGGAATAGGAAATAGGAAATAATTATTTACCCATTACCCATTACCCATTACCCGTTACCAACATCTTTTAAATTGTATCAGGATCTACTCCTAATTCTCTCAATTTCTGCACTAATAATTGAGCGCGGTTTTCAGATTCTTGGGCGCGATTTTCGGCTTCTTGAGCGCGATTTTCGGCTTCTTGGGCGCGTCTTTGTGCTTCTTCTTTTTCTAATTTCTCCCTTGCAGCACGTTCATCACCTGTAGGTATTACCATTCCTTGTTGATCACACCAACGCAACCAAATATCATTTCTTCCTTCAAATTCTCCTTCCCAAAATGTCACACCTAAGTTAATATCTGATAACCAAGTTTCTGAGGTTTTTGCATAATGTCTACCGACTAATTGATAAATGTGTAATTGATCTTCTCCTAGTTCTTGATTCGGATCGTAAACTAGATAATAGTTGACTTTCATTCTTTCATATATTTTCAGTTTTTTGGTGAGTTCTTCCCCTTCTTGGTTAGAAACTATTTCCATGACTAATTCTGGTGATTTACCAAATTTCCACACCATGTAACAACGATTTTGTTTTTTCCACCATTCTTCGGGAGTTTGCACATCAAAACTAATAAAGACATCGGGTACTATTGCAGGTTCTCCATCGGTATGATAAATTCCTACGTTGGCTTCTATTAAACAAGGTTGTAATTCTAAATCACTGTAAAGCGAACTAACTAAAAGTCGTTGTTGTTTTGCAGATGGAAAGTTATCCACAGGTGTATCGTCTTCTGTAATCAGTAAATTAGCATCTGGAATATAGTGATCATCAACTTTGTCTAAAAGTTGTTCAGTCATGATTTTTATTCACTTATTCAATAGCGTTATTTTAATTATACTTGGTATTAAAGTTTCGCGCAAATGCACAAAGAAGCAAAGGTGCAAAGTAAGAAGATAATTGATGGAATTATGATCAAAAAAGTTGCTTTTATAGATTCCTGTCATAAATAAATATTCTGACTCCTGTACGGGTTTAGCAGTGCTACACCCTTACTGACTCCTCACTTCTGATAAAAAATGTTAAATTTTCCTCAGTCTGCGATAATCTTTCCAAGTATTGATGTCAATAACCACGCAAGTTGAGGATATCGCTGTGACTAAGTTTTTATTTGTAACCGATCTAGATAATACTCTTGTTGGTGATGATCAAGCTTTGCTAGAATTGAGCGATCGCCTCGAAAATCATCGTCAACAACATGGTACAAAAATAGTCTACTCCACAGGACGCTCTCCCCTTCTCTACCGCGAACTCCAACAGGAAAAGAACCTCATGCCACCTGATGCACTGGTTTTATCTGTGGGTACGGAAATTTATCTCGATGGTAGCGATACTCCCGATCCCGAATGGTCAAAAATTCTTGCTCCCGGATGGCAAAGGGAAACTATACTGGAGATTACCCAAAAATTCCCCGAATTGGAATTACAACCAGAATCCGAACAACGTCTTTTTAAGGTCAGTTTTTTCTTAGAAGAAAAACTTGCAAGTATTATACCACAACTTGAGGCAGAATTGCAAAAACTTCAACTTAATATAAAATTAATTTATAGTAGCGGTATAGACCTTGACATTTTGCCCCTTACCAGCGATAAAGGTCAAGCAATGCAGTTTCTACGACAAAAGTGGCAATTTGCAGCCGAGCAGACTGTTGTTTGTGGTGATTCAGGTAATGATATTGCTTTATTCGCAGTAGGTGAGGAACGGGGTATCATTGTCGGTAATGCTAGACCAGAATTACTACAATGGCACAATCAGTATCCTGCTGAATATCGTTACTTAGCACAAAAGCATTGTGCTGCGGGGATTATGGAAGGATTAAAATACTTTAAGTTCCTAAAATGATAAGCTATCTCAAAGGTATTGTGGCTGGTGTGCAAACGGTTAGCGCGAATCGCACGATTCTCACGTTAGAGGTAAATGGCATGGGGTATGATTTACAAATCCCCCAACGTCTCGCTAACCAATTAAGTAATACTGGTGATGTGGTACAAATTTTTACCCATTACCAGATTCGGGAAGAAGTTCCTGTACTCTATGGGTTTTCTTCCCCTGCGGAAAGAGATTTATTTCGTCATCTGCTGTCTGTGAGTGGTATTGGTTCAGCTTTAGCGATCGCTCTTTTGGATACTTTGGAATTACCAGAGTTAGTACAGGCGATCATTGCTGCTAATATTAATATGCTCATTCAAACCCCTGGTGTGGGTAAGAAAACTGCTGAACGCTTATCTTTAGAACTCAAAAGTAAACTGATTGAGTGGCGTAAGTCAGCAGGGTTTTTTGTGGCTACCGGTGGTCCAGCACCAGGTATTTTGGAAGAAGTGCAAATGACTCTCTTTGCTTTGGGTTACACTCCCCATGAAGTTAGTCATGCTTTGCACGTTGTTAGCGAAGATATTGGTTTAACTAAAGATGCCTATGTGGAGGATTGGATTAAACAAGCGATCGCTCATCTTAGCAGTAGTGAAGCAGTTCAGATGGCAGGTGGCAGGTGACTCTTGACAGGTGGCAGAGTTGAAAGTTCTTGTTAACGAACCGCAAAGTACGCAAAGGACACAAAGGGAGGAGTGATTTAGAGAGATTTTGCGTGAGTCATCGGTCAATTTTAGGTTTATTTGTGTTGAAAATTAGTTTGTTTCGTTTCTGAGTAATGAATAAAAATCCTTACGCTTGGATACAGGAATCACTAACAACTATTCATCGGGCTGATTGGTATCGTTCTGTACAAACTATTGGCAGTCTACCCGGTGCTGTTGTGCTGTTATCTGGGCAAGAGGTGATTAATTTTGCTAGTAACGATTATTTGGGATTAGCAGCAGATGAAAATTTAAAAACATCGGCTATTCAAGCTATTCAACAATTCGGTACTGGCAGCACGGGTTCTAGATTACTCACTGGACATCGGGAATTACACAGGGAATTGGAACAGGCGATCGCATCTACCAAACAAACGGAAGACGCTGTAGTATTTAGTTCTGGTTATTTAGCAAATATCGGTACAATTACTGCTTTGGTGGGAAAGCGAGATTTAATTTTATCAGATCAATATAACCATTCCAGCTTAAAAAATGGGGCAATTCTTAGCGGTGCAACCATCATAGAATATCCCCATTGTGATATTCTGGCGTTGACGGCAAAGTTAAACCAAGAACGTCAAAAATACCGACGTTGTTTAATTATCACCGACAGCGTTTTTAGTATGGATGGTGATTTGTGTCTTCTTCCAGAACTGTTGGATCTAGCAGACGAATATAGTTGTATGCTGCTGATAGATGAAGCACACGCTACCGGAGTTATGGGAAAAACGGGGGCGGGTTGTGTGGATCATTTTGGTTGTACAGGCAGAGAGTTAATCCAAGTTGGCACGTTAAGCAAAGCTTTGGGAAGTTTAGGCGGTTATGTGGCGGGAAGTCATCAATTAATTGACTTTCTCAAAAACCGCGCACCTAGTTGGATATACACTACTGCCCTATCACCAGCAGACACAGCAGCAGCTTTAGCAGCAATTCAGATAGTACAACAACAACCAGAACGCCGTCAGCGATTATGGTCAAATGTTGATTATTTAAAACATTTGGTTACAGAAAATTTAACTAAGTTAACACCTAAGTTAACACCTAACTTAAAAATCTTACCTTCCCAATCTCCGATCTTCTGTTTTCAATTACCTGATGCAGCTACAGCTTTAACAGCAGGTAAGAAGCTAAAGGAAGCGGGTATTTTTGCTCCTGCCATCCGTCCTCCTACAGTACCAACAAGTCGTATTAGGGTGACAATTATGGCAACCCATGAAAAAGAGCATATTAATAAGTTAGTGAATAGTTTAGGAAGTGTATTAAAAGAAGTGTAGTTAGAAAATAATTCCTGCTGGTTATTGGAAGATATATAACTCCCTTGGATCATACACATATCATACCAGAAAAAAAGTGTATGTCAATATCAATCGCTGAAAAAACCAAAACTCGTTAAATAGTTGAGAATTTATAGCAATAATCTTGAGAATGGCTAGGGTTTATTGCGAAAATAAGGGTGAAAAACTTTTTTGGCAAATTTCATATTTAAAAAGCTTATTAAATGTTTCCATCCCCTTGCGGGGAAGTAGGTATGAAAAACAACTTTTAATGGTTTGCATCAGATTAAGATTTTGTTGTTTCCATCCCCTTGCGGGGAAAAGGTTATGAAAAACCCTATACTCACGGAAACCTTGTTACATTTAGCTTTCAAAGGGCATTTGCGCCAAGCTACGGAAACAAAGATGTAACAAGCAAAGTCAGTATTCAATTTTCTTGGTACAGATTGCTGTTTCCAGCCAATAAAGATAATTTAACCGAAAAACTCCCAGATGTCAACCCAAAAAACCAACATTTTCTTAAAATCACAGAACATTACTAAATGTAAATCTTTATAGCTGCTTGCGCCAAACTTATCAAAGTTCTTAACATTCCGTTACAATCCCGCAAACAACGAAATATTAAGGATATTGGTAGTTAAAATGCTGTATTTTCCCCAGTTCTCAAATTTACAAAAGTTAACCAAGTGGGTGTGAAAAATTGTCGTTATGACAAAGCAGGAGGCAGAAGGGAAAAGCAAAGTCAAACCACTGACTCCTGACTTCTGTACGGGCGTTCGCGAAGTGTGCTGGAAGCATCGGCATTCGGACGATAAATTATCAATTTTTATCACAGGCTATTTTCCTGTAAGGGCGAAGCTTGAGGGGGCGACAAGCAAGTTGAAACCAAGATAGGGAAAAGGTTTGAGGTGATAGACCCTCTGAAAAAATCTGGTGCTTATTGAGAATAGTATACAGTTA
>NZ_JACJPT010000138.1:0-12475 GCF_014696195.1 Sphaerospermopsis sp. FACHB-1094
AAAACTGGTGACTGGTGACTGGGGACTGGGGACTGGGGACTGGGGACTGGGGACTGGGGACTGGGGACTGGGGACTGGGGACTGGGAAGATTAATAACCCATTACCCATTACCAATCACCAATCACCAATCACCAATCACCAATCACCAATCACCAATCACCAATCACCAAATTAAACCAGTTTTTGCAGATGTTGAATTAATTGTGGTGCTTGCAGTACACCTTCAATTCTATCTACAGGTTGACCATTCTTAAATAATACCAAGGTTGGTAAAGCTGCAATTTGATATTGACTAGCTAATTGAGTGTATTTCTCAGTGTCAATTTTGACAATTCGTAAACGGTCTTTTAATTGCAGATTCACTTGTTCTAAAATTGGTCCCATCATCTGACAAGGACCACACCATTCAGCGTAAAAGTCTACTAACACTGGTACATCAGAACCAGAGAGCATTTCTTCAAAGCTGTTAAATTGCTTTTTAGTTGTCATGATGGCACACACCAATTTTTGATTGTTTGTTTTAATGGTAGTTCTTAGAAATTAGAATCGGTGGAATTTTATTTTTTCTTGAGAAATTTTGCGGTTTCTTGATATTGGTTGATGTTCTCAATAAATTTATTAAGTATTGTTTCTAAATTTAAACATTTTCTTTTTTTGTGGTGATCAAATCCGTATCGGCTCAATAAGTAGGGGAAAAAGAAAAAACGCTCAAAGTGAGCAAGGGAGACAAAACCTAGAAATCTTCAATTTGATGATTTAGTGACTTTAGTTGAAGCCTTTGGTTTTTCTTTATCACGTATCAACGGTAGTCATCACATTTTTACTCATCCAACTATCCCAGAACTTATTAATTAACTTACAAAATTGCAATGGTAAAGCTATTCCTTATCAAGTTCGGCAATTTTTAATATAGGAATAATATTTGATACCTGAAATTGTTTGCGTAGTCAGATAAAACGCAAAAGGTAATATGCAAAAGGGTTTCAGAGAATTTAGGTGTACGGATTTTTTTCAAAAATCAAATATGAGTCCTATATATTAGCAGAATTATTAGCTGATGAATCATAAATTAATTATCTACTATAACCAATCTCTTGGACATGATTTGATAACTTTCAGCTTCGATTCTTGTTCATAAATATCATCTTCTAACGACTCGATAATTGTAATATATGTATTATTTTTCGATTTTAGTTTTGTAATACGAGCATCTTTTTCACTAATTTCTTTTTGTAAATCCTTTAAATACTCATCTTCCAAAATAAGATTTATGTGAGATGTCAATTTTCTAATATCATCATCTTTCTCATCAATTTGTTTTTGCAACTCCTCTAAATAATAGTGTTCTAAATCATCTGCATACTGTTCTAGATCATCTGCATATTGTTCTAAATCTTTTAAATAATACTCTAATTCTTTTGGAGACTTCTCCAAAACTTCTATGGGAGGAATTAGATATGTATTTTCTTGTTCAATTATTGTTATTTGAGATTCTTGTCGAGTAATATTACAATTCAGTGAAATATTAAGTGAATTATCTACAGGTTTCAATGCCAATTTTCTAATCATATCATCTTTCTCTTTTATAACTAATTTTAATTGGTATTCTTTCTGATTAAAATTCTTTGTTAATTCATTGAGACGTTCAAGAATTTCAGATTTTTCAGATTACAATTTTTTAATCACAGTATCTTTTTGAGCAATTAAAACGCTAGTACCACTACTTTTTAATACACTTAATTCCCATTCAAAATCTCTTAAATCAGCAGTTAAAGAATCTCTTTCCTCTTCTAATTCTTGAATACGATTATTACTATCTTCTATAGTTGTTTTTAACTCTAATTCTTTTTCAGTAACGCTTATTTCCAACTGCTTTACTTTTTGAATATTTTGATTTTTCTCATCTTCTAAATTCTTAATCTGATTATTTTTTTTAAGAATCTCAGATTCTAACCTTTCTATATTAATATCTATAGGTTTATTATTTAAAACTTCAATTTCACCTTCTAATTGTTGCACACGACTATTCAAACTCAATTTCTCTTGTGTCAGTAATTCACAAGTAGATTTTTCAGTAATAACACTTGCTTCTAATAAAGATATCTTTTGTAAATTCTCACTCTTTTCTATTTCCAAACTCTGAATTAAATTATCCTTGTGAATTATCTCATCTTGAAGATTTTTTAAATCATTTTTGATTTTTTCCAACTCAATATTATTATCAGTTCTAGACTGTAAATCTTTAACTAACTCTTCACATCTAAATTCTAAACCCCTCAACTTTGGTGTTAATGAATTAATCTCATTTTCTTTTGTAGCGATGATAGACTTGAGAACTTCCAGAGATTGATTAAAAGTATTCTTTTCTTTAAGAAGAATCTCATTCGTCTGTTTAATAACTTCAAAATCTTGGTTAATCGCTTGAAGTTTTATTACAGTTTCATTGCGTTCATTCATTAACACCTGAACTTTATCTAGAACTAAATCCCATGTTTTATCTTCTAAATTCTCCTTATAAACAATACCACCCAACTTTTGAATAAAGGATTTTTGGTTAGTTTCTAAATCTTGATTTCTTTGTGTAAAAATAGTATTTTGTATCTGTAACTTATTATTTAACTCTAAAGTTGTTTGATATTCTTGAAGCAAAGTATTAATTTGTTGTTCTAGCTTTTGAATCTCTTTTTGTAAAGATTCATTATCACCAGTCAATATCTCAACTTTTTTATTCAAATGTTTAAACTGAGAAAATATATCTAAAAAAACTTTAGTGATTAAATTATATTTAGCCACATTCTGAACATTTTGTGTATCAATATTTAATTGCGGTTGATTATGTTCTTTAAATAAAAGATAACTCAAAATTAAGATAATACCTATCAAGATAGCAATGGTAATCATACAAATACCCCTTTCAGTAACTAATTAGGTAAAGTTGTATTGGTAAAGATATATAACAACTCAGTTAATATTATAACGAAACTAAAATATTTACTATCAGGACAAATGCTTATCATATTAATTTTTATTATACAAGTACGTAAGTTGGGTTGAGGAACGAAACCCAACATCTTTATAATGTTATTGCCTTGGGTTGCACTTTGTTTAACCCAACCTACGAATATAATATAGAGGCATTACTTAAAAATTCAGGTATAATTTAATAAAAAATATCACTTTAACTTTTTATGTCAGCAAAAGATATATTTCACAATACTGTTAAAATAGCCTTAGAAAAGGATAGTTGGTTAATTACTGATGATCCTTAGGGTAATTAATTAAATACTTACACTTCTTTTCAAACTCATCAATAAAACGCTCTCCAGCATCAATATTTCTATTGGCAAAATAATCAATAATTTCTGATCAATCACGACTAGCTTCTGGAGAAATAATATGTGTTTTCATACTTATCTCTCTCTCGCTTGACGCAACTTATCCCGCAATTGTGCAATTACCACATCTCCCTCAATACCTTCCCCTCTATCCAATTGTTCAATAGCAACATCAACCTTTTCCCGTGTTTCTTCTACCCACTGCTGATAACCCTTATCCCACTCTAAAAGCAATTTCAAAGCTTTACTAATCACATCTTCAGGGTTAGCATACCTACCTGTGGCAATTTGCGCTTGAATAATTTTTTCTAATTCCGGTTCAATTTGGATATTCATGATTTATTCTGGTATTTGACCTATATATATTTTATATTTTATAACACTTCTCTTCCTTTGTGTCTTTGCGTGAAATAAAAAAATCTCAAAATTTGCTATACCTCAAAATTTGCTATACTATAAACACACCTAAAAACTCATCTATTATTAACCATAAAATATATGACTCTTGCCCAATCTCACCAATATTTATCCCCAGAAGAATACTTAGAAGCTGAAAAATCCAGTCCTATTAAACATGAATATATTCAAGGGCAAATTTACGCAATGGCAGGTGCTAGTGATGCCCACGTGACAATCACTACTAATTTAGTTGCTCTTTTAAGAAATCATATTCGCGGTACAGGATGCCGTCTTTATGTTGTTGATATGAAAGCAAGAATTGAAACTCTGGATATTTTCTATTATCCTGATCTCATGGTAACTTGCGATCCAAGAGATACAGATTTTGAATATTTTAAACGCTATCCAAGTTTAATTATTGAAGTTTTATCACCTGCAACTGAAGCCTTTGATAGAGGTGATAAATTCATTGACTATCAAGAATTAGAAACATTACAAGAATATGTTTTAGTGAGCCAAAATCGTCAAAGAGTTGATTGTTTTCGTCGCAATAATCAAGGAAGATGGGAACTTTATATTTATAGAGGTAATCAACAATTGGAGTTAACAAGCGTAAATTTTAACTGTCTTTTAACCGATGTTTATGAAGATGTTAATTTTCCTAGTCGATAAGCTTCAATTTCTGCTGTAACCATCAATCAATGATATTATGCAAATAATCTCATTATCACCCAAAACATGACCAAAAAAATTACCCAAGTTGATGCTTTCACCCATACACCATTTACAGGCAACCCCGCCGCAGTTTGTGTATTAACAACTCCCCAACCAGACGACTGGATGCAACAAGTCGCCCAAGAAATGAATTTATCAGAAACGGCTTTTTTGATCAGAGAAAATGACGGTTTTAATCTGCGTTGGTTTACCCCATCAGTAGAAGTTCCTTTATGTGGTCATGCCACTTTAGCCAGCGCCCATGTATTATGGTCAGAAGGTCATTTATCACCAGAACAAGAAGCCCGTTTCTATACAAAAAGTGGTTTATTAATCGCTCAGAAAAAAGATAATTGGATTGAGTTAGATTTTCCTGTAAATTATTCCCAAACCACAGAACCACCATCAGCATTAAGTGAAGTTTTAGGAATAGATTATAAATCTGTTTACCTCAATTCTCTAGGTTATTTAGTAGAAGTTGAATCTGCGGAATTAGTGCGGGAAATGCAGCCGAATTTTCAACAGATGAAAAAGTTGCCTATTGCTAATGTAATTGTTACCAGTATAGGTGATTCAGAATATGATTTTGTATCGCGGTTTTTTGCTCCTGGTTTGGGTATTGATGAAGATCCGGTGACTGGTGCTGCACATTGTTGTTTAGCACCATTTTGGCGTGAAAGGTTAAAAAAAGATGAGTTTTTAGCTTATCAAGCTTCTCGTCGTGGTGGAGTAGTAAAAGTTTATTATCCTGGTGAAAATCGCGTTTTTTTAGCAGGACAAGCTATAACTGTAATGCGCGGTGAGTTATTAGGTGACAGGTGACTGGGGACTGGTGACTGGGGACTGGTGACTGGTGACTGGTGACTGGTGACTGGTGACTGGTGACTGGGTAATCAATTTTATATTTCCTAATTAACTATCAAATATCAAATATCAATTCTCACCAATTACCAATTACCAATTACCAATTACCAATTACCAATTACCAATTACCAATTACCAATTACCAATTACCAATTACCAATTACCAATTACCCAATGTCTACTAAACAGATAAAGATTAAAAGTAATAAAAGTGTCTTCAAACCTTGTGACTGGCCGATTGAAAATTTACCAGGATTAAGTCCAGAGGAACTTTTAAAATTGCAAAGTTGTGATATCAAAACTACACTGGATTTAGTTAAACAAGGGAAAACACCAGCAGCTAAACTTGCATTAGCAAGTAAATTACAAGTCAATCTTCAATATGTTCATAAATGGGTGGCTTTAGCGGATCTGGCACGTCTTCCCAGTGTGGGTACTCAATATTGTGGTTTATTGCTTCATGCGGGTGTCATTTCTGTTGTGCAATTGGCGGAAATTCCTAGCCATAAATTACATCAGCAAATTATGCGTTTGCAAGTAGCAACTTTTCAACGACGTGATTTATGTCCGGCTGTGGAATTGGTGCAACAATGGAGTCAACAAGCAAAGGTAATTGGTAATTGGTAATTGGTAATTGGTAATTTTTCACCCCAGTCCCCAGTCACCAGTCCCCAGTCCCTACTCCTTAACTAACACACCATTTAAGAAAATATCAGCCAAACCTTCAGCCATCTGTTGCATTTCTTGGGGTGATGCGTTGGGTTCGATGAGGGTATTATCAGAAAAACCTGCGATCGCAAACATTCCCAAAAACACCTTAGCCACTAATTTAGCATCCATCTGGCGATAGATTCCTTTATCCATTGCCGTTTGAAAAAATGCTTCTGCCACATCTGTCATTTTATCAATGACTTCGGTTTGAATGCGATCGCGCAAATCTTGATGAAACTGCACTTCCATGAAACAAACTCGCATCATGTCCACATTTTTCCGCATATTCCACATTCTACGGCGCATTACCTGGGCTACAGCTTTATAACTACCCATTTCACTCAATTCTGTCAACAAATCTGTGAGAATTTCCACCCAGCCATTTGTCGCCACCTCTACCAAAATTGCCTTTTTATTGGCAAAATGACGAAAGAGCGTACCCTCAGCCACACCTGCGGCCTGTGCTAAATCACGGGTTGTAGTACCATCAAATCCCTGAGATGCAAATAACCGCTGTGCCGCCTGAAGAATGCGATCACGGGTTTGAGCTTCTGAGGGAGGGAGAGAATGAAAAACTCGCATAGTAGTTATTGCTATATCTCAGGAACACGACTTGTAGCAATATTGTCTAACATCAAATCCAAAAAGCGCAGAAAGCTTAATATAAGATTAACTCTCTGTTTGCTAATTAACCTAATTCTCAAGAAGTGTAAATTTACTTTAATTTTTGCTATGAAACAGTCGATTTTGGATTTTAGATTTGGAATTTTGGATTGGTTAAAGGATAAAACGAAAAAGTCTCCATTCTCCAATGTTATCAGTCGTCTGTTGGCAGTTGCTTTAGTGGTGCTGATATTTGGTGTGAGTTTCACTACCCCAGCAGCTTTAGCACTGCAACCCCAGCAAACTTCCATTCAACCTTATTTAGATCGGGTGGTGAAGGAGTTAACAGAATTTACCCTCGATAATGGGCTGAAATTCATAGTTTTAGAACGACATCAAGCCCCTGTAGTTTCCTTTGTCACCTATGCTGATGTTGGTGGTATAGATGAACCTGATGGCCAAACAGGAGTAGCGCATTTTTTAGAGCATTTGGCTTTTAAAGGTACAAAACGCATTGGTACAACAGACTATCAAGCCGAAAAACCATTATTAAACCAGTTAGAACAATTAGATCAGCAAATTAGAACCGCCAAAGCTCAAAATAAAACAGAAGACTTAGCAAAGCTACAAACTGAGTTTAAATCATTAGAAAATCAGGCTCAGAAGTTGGTTAAGCAAAACGAAATAGGTAAAATTGTTGAGCAAGCGGGAGGTGTAGGTTTAAATGCTACTACTTCTAGTGAAGCTACTCGTTATTTTTACAGTTTTCCCGCTAATAAATTGGAACTGTGGATGTCTTTAGAGTCAGAGCGATTTTTAGAACCTGTTTTTCGGGAGTTTTATAAAGAAAGAGATGTAATTTTAGAAGAACGACGGATGCGTGTAGAAAATTCTCCCGTCGGTTTCATGGTAGAAAAATTTATGGATACTGCTTTTAAGGTCCATCCCTACAGAAGACCGGTAATAGGTTATGACGAAGATATCCGTAATCTTTCACCAGCAAATGTCAAACAATTTTTTGATAATTATTATGTTCCCAGTAATTTAACCATTGCTGTTGTCGGTGATGTTAACCCGGATGAGGTGAAAAGATTAGCCAAAATTTACTTTGGACGTTATCAGTCTAAACCTAAAGCACAGGCAAAAATTCCTTTAGAACCGAAACAAAATGAACCCAGAGAAATTACTGTAGAGTTATCTTCTCAACCTTGGTATTTTGAAGGTTATCACCGTCCCGCTATCACTGATCCTGATAATGCAGTTTATGACATTATGGCCAGTTTATTAAGTGATGGACGCACTTCCAGACTTTATAAGTCTTTGATTGAAAAACAACGGTTAGCTTTAGCTGCTCAAGGTCTGAGTGGTTTTCCTGGTGATAAATATGGGAATTTAATGTTATTTTATGCCCTGACAGCACCAGGACATACAGTTGATGAATTGGCGATCGCCCTGGGTAAAGAAATTGAAAAATTGAAAACAGAACCTGTATCAGCAACAGAATTACAGCGGGTGAAAACCCAAGCTAGAGCGGGTTTATTACGCAGTTTAGATTCTAATATGGGCATGGCGCAGCAATTATTGGAATATGAAGTCAAAACTGGCTCTTGGCGAAATTTGTTTAAACAATTGGATGATATTGCTAAAGTTACACCTGCGGATATTCAACGGGTAGCTCAGGCAACTTTTACCCCAGAAAATCGCACTGTGGGTAAGTTGTTGTCGAAGCAAGGATAGGGACTGGGGACTGGGGACTGGGGACTGGGGACTGGGGACTGGGGACTGGGGAAGAAAATTTTAGATTTTAGATTTTAGATTTTAGATTGGAGATCACAAAAACAATCCAAAATCCAAAATCCAAAATCCAAAATAAAAAACTCCTGCCTTCTGCTCCGTTCCCTATTCCCTATTCCCTGCAAAATAAGAGTTATGAACCGCAAAGTACACAAAGTACACAAAGTACACAAAGGAAGAAGAGAGGTTAAATGTGAAGGTTAAGAAGTTGAAGTTTTCATTGAAGTTTTCTAAGAGTTGGCGGTTTATTTCCGCTTTGGTGATTGCTTTTCTGCTGACTTTTAATTTTTCTTGGGTAGCGACGGCAGCAGCAAAGCATTATTCAGATTTACAGTTTACTCCTTTGTCGGAAATTAAATTACCGAAATATGAACGGTTTGTATTAGATAACGGTTTGGTTGTCTATTTAATTGAGGATCATGAGTTACCTTTAGTCAGTGGCACAACTCTGGTTAAAACTGGTAGCCGTTGGGAATCAGGTGATAAAGTTGGGTTAGCGGATGTTGTTGGTTCACTGATGCGAACTGGTGGTACTCTCAAAAATTCTCCAGATCAATTAAATGAGATACTGGAACAACGAGCAGCTTCTGTTGAAACAGAGATGAGTGAAACTGCTGGTACTGCTAGTTTTGACAGTTTGACTGAAGATTTAGAAACGGTTTTTGGGTTATTTGCTGAAGTGTTGCGAGAACCAGCATTTGCTCAAGAAAAGTTAGATTTGATTAAAACTCAAGTTAAGGGTGGTATTGCTCGTCGCAATGATGATCCAGATGATATTGCTAGTCGGGAGTTTAGAAAATTAATCTATGGTCCAGAAAGCCCGTACTCTCGCACGGTAGAATATGCAACTCTGGATCAAATTAACCGTGAAGATGTGGTTAAATTCTACCAGCAATATTATTATCCCAATAATATGATTTTGGGAATTGTAGGAGATTTTAACCCCAAACAAATGCGATCGCTCATTCAAGAAAAGTTTGGTGACTGGAAACCTAACCCTAATATTTCTAAAACGCAACTACCGCAAGTATCATCAGCTAATTTAGGTGGTGTATTTTTTGTTAATCAACCCCAACTCACACAAAGTAATATTCTCATTGGACATTTGGGGGGAACTTTCGATAATCCTGATTATGCTGCATTAAGTGTCATGAATGGGGTGTTAAATGGATTTGGGGGAAGATTATTTAATGAAGTGCGATCGCGTCAAGGTTTAGCTTATTCTGTATATGGTATGTGGAGTCCCCGTTTCGATTATCCGGGAATGTTTATTTCTGGTGGACAAACTCGTTCTGATGCTACAGTACAGTTTGTGAAAGCATTGAAAACAGAAATTAAACGGATACAAAATCAACGAGTAACAGAAAAAGAATTAAATTATGCCAAAGAATCTACCCTCAATTCTTTTGTATTCAATTTTCAAGATCCCAGTCAAACTTTATCTCGATTAATGCGCTACGAATATTATGGATATCCCGCTGATTTTCTGTTTCGTTATCAAAAAGCTGTCACTGCAACCACAACAGCAGATGTACAAAGAGTGGCCAGAAAATACCTCAAACCAGAAAATTTAGTTACCCTAGTAGTGGGAAATCAAACCGCTATTAAACCACCATTAACTCAGTTAGCAGCTACAGTGACACCCATAGATGTTACTATTCCCGGTTCTCAAACCCAAGCACAGAAATAAACACCAAAATCAACACCAAAATCAACCTATTTGCAGTTCAATACTGTTTGGTGTGAGTTTGAAAACTTAAAACTTGGTAATTGGTAATTGGTAATTGGTGATTGGTAATTGTTGTCTATTTACTAATTGCCAATTTCCATTATCAAAACTACTCAAAAACAGGAGGCCAAATTTCTGAAATGACCACTTCAAAACCAGGTAATAAATCAGGCAATGTTAAAATATCACCATCTTTGAAAATTTCTGTTTCACCATCACGAGACACTTCTAATGTTCTCGTTTTAGGATTAATTAAAATTCCCACCTGTGAACCTAATTTAATAAATTCTTGAATCTTTTCTCTCAGTTTATCTATAGAATCAGTTTTAGATTTTACTTCCACTACCAAATCAGGAACTAATTCCGCATAATCTTCTGTTGATATTTTCAATCTCTCAGCACGAACAAAAGAAACATCGGGCGCACGTAAATCAGAATTTGGTAATTTAAAACCTGCACTCGAACCCACGACACGGCCTAGTTTACGAGGTCTAACCCAGTTTCTTAACAAAGATGCAAACTCAGTACCTACTTCTTCTGGTTCATAACCCGACGGACTCATAATAATGATAATCCCATCTACTAATTCCATGCGATAATCTGGATATGCTATCTGTATTTCTTCTAGTTCTTTCACGGTTAAAGACATGATGATTTTCTCCTGAAATACTACGGAAATACTCTGCTGATTTTTGTGTATTGTTATATTTGATTATATCTGATGTGTTCAATTTTAGGTTAAAGATGATATTATTATTAATAATATTGCAGAAACAATACATATAGGACTAATTATCGACACTACTCAAAAACAGGAGGACAAATTTCTGAAATGACCAATTCAAAACCAGGTAATAAATCAGGCAATGTTAAAATATCACCATCTTTGAAAATTTCTGTTTCACCATTTCGAGAAACTTCTAATGTTCTAGTTTTAGGATTAATTAAAATTCCCACCTGTGAACCTAATTTAATAAATTCTTGAATCTTTTCTCTCAGTTTATCTATAGAATCAGTTTTAGATTTTACTTCCACTACCAAATCAGGAACTAATTCGGCATAATCTTCTGTTGATATTTTCAGTCTCTCAGCACGAACAAAAGAAACATCGGGCGCACGTAAATCAGAATTTGGTAATTTAAAACCCGCACTAGAACCCACTATACGGCCTAGTTTACGAGGTCTAACCCAGTTTCCTAAAATTCGCGCAAACTCAGTACCTACTTCTTCTGGTTCATAAGCCGACGGACTCATAATAATGATACTCCCATCTACTAATTCCATGCGATAATCTGGATATGCTGTCTGTATTTCTTCTAGTTCTTTCACGGTTAAAGACATGATGGTTTTCTCCTGAAATACTGAGGCAATGTTAATATTTTAATCTAATTTTTTGCAAATAGTAGAATATTACTATTACATATTTTGACGATTTCTTTCTAGTTTTTCACGAATAGCTGCTTGTACTTTTTCATCAAAATCAGGATCATTGAAACTAGCAATTATTCTCTGAGGACGCTGATTGATTCGGTCTAAATATGTTTGAAAAGCAATTTTATCTCCACGATGTTTGAGGCAATATTGCTTTAATTCAGCATCAGACATGGCATTATAGTTAGTTAGGCTCATCTAATAAATCTCCATTAATAAGTTCATCATATTTTTTCTGTAAATTTCCAAATTTATCATTTAATTCACCGATAACCTGTTTATTTCTGGTAATTAATTCTTGAGAATTAGCTAAATTATGAAGATGTTGTTTATTCTCATCAGTTATTTGATGATATTCTTGCTCTAGATTGTCATATCTACTTGTTAATTCATCAATAATTTGTGTGTTTTGTGCAATTACTTCTCTAGCCTGATTTAATTCACCAATCTTTTGATTATTTTCATCAGTAAGTTGATGATATCCTTTTTCTAAATTGGTATATTTATCACTTAATTCATTAGCAATTTTTTTGTAATGTTTAGCTGCTTGTCTATTCTTACCTCCCGCAGCATAAGCAGCAAAAGCACCAAAAGCAAGACCCATAACACCAAATAAAAAAGGTTAGTAGCTAGTTACTGTTTTCTTAACCAATCCTAACAAATACTCACATTTACTGAAAATTTCCTGTCATCTTTTGCTTTGTGACAGAATTACAGTAAAATCACTGTATGCTACTAGGATTCAAAACCCAACTCAAAGTTAACAAGCAACAACGACTACTACTGGCGCAACACGCAGGAGTAGCCAGACACGCTTGGAATCAAGGTTTAGCACTTTGTCAACAGGTATTATTACATAACAAACTGCAACCAGAAGACAAAATCAAATTTCCC
>NZ_JACJPT010000139.1:0-12153 GCF_014696195.1 Sphaerospermopsis sp. FACHB-1094
TTTCAAGAGATGGCAAAGAAATTTTCAAATCTTCTCCTGACTCCTGACTCCTGACTCCTGACTCCTATGCCCTCACGGAAAGACTTTCTCAGCAACCCCTATCTACCGTTCCTGGTTCACCACTGCTTCCCTGACCAGTACCAGTACCACTACCATCACCACCACCATTACCTTCTCGAACATAACCAGGATTAATGATACTACGTCCTGTAAACTCGCCTTGTAATTGAATTGGCGTACTCACAGGAAAAGAACGTAATTGATAACCTGGAAAACGAGGTAAAACAGCAAAAATTCCCAGTCCAAGTCCTAAAATCACCAAAAAATTGACAATTAAAACTTTAAAATTAGCACTGGTAAAATTCTTTTTGGTTAACTTTTCTTTTTTTAATGGCTTTAAACCCAAACGTGAGCGATAATCTAGAACCAAAGTTGGCAGAGACACAGCCAAAAATACCAGCAACACAGGAGCAAACGCCATAGTTTGACTTAATGTTGCCGCCACACCTAAAAGTATTAAACCAATAACTATCGAATAACCTAAATCCTTACGTCGCGGTGTGTCATAATTATGCAGCACCTGAAGCTCAATTAACAACTGAGCCAGATTTAATCTTGTATCATTCAACTGATTAACATTCCTGTAGCAATGCAAAACTTAACTGGAATGTTAGCATTGTGGCGACGGTAATAACTCCAAATTGTACCCACTGTACTTAGAGGTACTGCCCAAAGACTAAAGGTAGTCTCCGATGCAATATCCGTCGCCACTATTCCTAAAACTACCAGTCCTAGCACCAGCACCCGCAAGGCGATAGAATCTTCCACTTCTGCTAAAGAAGACCTCTGTTTACTTTGTCGCCCATTACCTACGGGTACGCGCCAAAACCGATTTATCCTGGATAAATTTAACATTTTGAGGTAAGTAGAACTATGATGTAGACGCTAAGGACACAATGTTAATGAGAGGCAAAAACTGATTACCTTGTCTTCAATTTTAGCCTCACCATATCGTAGCTTTAGAAGCCCTGGGGACATCTAAGGGAAGCTACGCATTTTTTCCAAGTGTCCTGCTCATAGTTACCTACTATCAAAGACCTAATTATTGTTTTTTGCCAAGATGAGTAAGTTGGAAAACCAGGATCATCATTTTTTTATCGGCGTTTATCAATGGAGAGTATCAGCAGTGTTAATTGCAATTAAATAATCAGATTAATTGCCAACAACAAGGGCTGTTGTTCTATTTCTGGAAATTCAACTACTAAAGTATAAGTTTGGTTAGTAGGTAGACAGTCTAATTCTAAACTGGCTTTATTTGCATTCCCAGATGAAGCAACTGCTTGAGTACCATTTCCTTCAAGCTTCAACACGCCGATAGTGGGTAATTCACTATGAACACATAACTTCATTACCTGACCCAGCAACTGTAATTCTACTCTGATAATCAGAGTACCAGCATTAGTTTGCCATTGTTGTTCTATCACCGGATTGGCTAAAGAAACAGGCAGAGTCAGATTTTCCAGCAGTTGTTTAGCTGCCATTAACGACAACGCCATTTAATTTGCCTGTGTACAGTTGCCATTGGTGGGGTGTTAAACCTAAATTAGTAGGTAAAGACACATCTAACCATTCATGCACCAATTCCCAATGATGCAAGAGAGAAAACCTAATTAAATGATACTTAAAACGTTGCTGCAAGTAGTCACGCTGACGTGGGGTTAAACCTAAAATTGACTCGATCTCTTGTGCTGATAAATCCTTGAGACGGAGAGAGAAATAATCAGCACAGTCTGATTGTTGTCGTTGTTCTAAATAATTCATCAATTCCGTAATCACCACGGAGCGCAAAGTATCTTCATCTGGTTCTGGTTCAGTTTGCATGGCCATAGCAGCACGCAATTGTTGTATGGCTGGTTCTTCCCAAGAACCATCAGTTTCGCCACTACTGCCTTCAGCAGCTTGTTCAATATCCACGCTCGTCTCTGGAGGCTGCTGTTGTGAGAAGGTTTGCGCTCGCAGAATAATTAACTGTTGTTGTCTGCCTGGTAAGGGAATGCGGCGTTTAGCATACCTTTCGGTAAATGCCATATATTCGGCTAATTCTAGTAGGGTTTGGGGACGATAGGTAGATGGTTGTTGATTTTCCCTACGGAAAGCATTCAAAGCCTCCAAATAAAAACTTTGAAGAAAATCTTCTATGATAGTCAACCGCCCCTGATAGCTTAGTTGCTTTTGAGGAGGATTAATATAGCGATAAATGATGGCGCTCAAAGTGCTGTGTAATTCTACCCTACCCCGATTAGAACCTAGCTGATAATAGCGGAGACATTGTTGTAGCCGATATCGGGCGAGGGTCATTGCAGAGCTTTCTATTTCTCCAGAAGCCTGAATGCGTTTACTTTCATTACAAATCCGCAGGACTTCGCCCGAAATTCGCAATGCTACATCTCGACAATTCTTTTCTGCCGCCTTTGTTGACTGCTGTAGTTCCTTCAAGAGAAATTGAAAGATAACCTCTACGCCGATAGACTTATCTCCCTGAGTAGTTGCGGTTGCGGGCCAATTCATAGTCGGAATTTTAAAAATAACCTAACATACTTAAACACAACCTGTAAGGCCGTGGCTGTTAGCTTGATAGATGTTATTTATAAGCTACCAGTTATTGGTTGTCAGATGACAAGTGACAGGTGACAAAGAAGGAGGCAGGGGAGCAGTTAATAACCCAGTCCCTCGCATTCATAATTTTGGACATTAATCAGGAACCATTTATAAGCCATGAAAAATTTAGAAGCACAAATTCAACTGTTAATTGATAATGCACCCCAAGATGGTGTGACACCACAACTTGTGGCTAATATTGCGCCTGTTTTGAGAGCGATCGCTCAAAATTTACAACACTCTCAATACTATATTCTCCAAAATTTGCAGGAACGCTGGGTTTTAACTACATTGAAGCACAAGGCTAATGCAGCCCCAAAAGGAACAATAGGGGAAAAGCGGGTAGTTTACGCCTTTCCTAGATTACAGGATGTTTCCCTGGTTTCATCTGTTGGGACCAGCCCTCAAGCAGTGGCTAAACCCATGCCTGTAATTCATATTTTGTTTCAACTGGTGGCATTAGAACCAGTAGATAGTATAGTTTTTTTTGAGACTCCTGGAACAACCAGCAACGCTATGGAAGTCGAGCGCACTGACCTGCAAAAGATGATTGAACAGAAACTGCAAGAACACATACTTAGTCAGCAAGTACCTCCAGATATCGCCTGAATCAATTTTGGATTTTGGATTTTGGATTTTGGATAGAATCTAAAATCTAAAATCTCAAATCCAAAATGCCTAATAAAGCCGACTTAATACATAATCAGTCATGCTGATTAATGCTTGCCGTGATTCTGAGGGTTCTAAGATGGCAATATGTTCAGATGATACCTTGGCATGATGAGCGGCTAATTCTCTGGCCCGTTGTATGCCTTGGCTATCAGCAATCAGCTTCAGTGCCTGCTCTAAATCCCCTTCTTGGGCAAACTCTCTGTCAATTAGCGCTTCCAGGCAAGGTTGTTCTTCTAGAGCAAATAACACTGGTGCAGTTAGATTACCACTTTTAAGATCCGATGCCGCTGGTTTACCCAAAGTATCTGTTGAACCAGTGAAATCTAGAATATCATCTACTATTTGGAAGGCTAAACCCAGATGCTTACCGTAGTTATACAAGTTTTCAGCAGTCTCTGGGGAAACGTTACTCAATATTCCCGCAGCTTTAGAACTGTTAGCAATTAATGAGGCTGTTTTGTAATAGCTCTTTTTCAGGTAAGTTTCCGTAGAAAGATTAGTATCAAAACGATTTAGCCCTTGTTGAATCTCCCCAGCGGCCAAATCCATGATTACTTCTGAAAGCAGTTTAACTACATCCAAATTATCCAGATTTGCCAAATACCAGGAAGATTGAGCAAAGAGGAAATCTCCTGCCAGTACGGCAATACGATTGCCAAACAAGCTATGAACCGTAGGAACGCCACGGCGTACATTTGACTCATCCACTACATCATCATGTACCAAGCTGGCTGTGTGGATCATTTCCGTAATCTCTGCTAATCGTCGATGACGAGGCGTAATGTCTTGTTCTAGCATGGTTGCCCGCGATATCAGCAGCACAATGGCTGGCCTAATGCGCTTGCCCCCAGCACCGAATAGATGTTCGGCTGCTGCATAGAGGATGGGGTGGCGGTTTCCAACTAGCTGTGTGAGGTTATCTGCTAGTATTTGCAGGTCTGCTTCCACAGGGGTAAACAGGGAGGTGGCTGGGGTCATGGATGGGCGGACTCTGACTTTGGTTACGAAAGTTTACATATCCTTTACTCATTTTAAGATAAACCATATCCAGCGCCAAGTTTTCATCCAGGAATCCCAAACCATACTTTTCGGATCAGCACAAGTAGCTTCTCTTATATCCTGGAAAAAAGCCCAGGAGTCAAGGAAGATGCGAAAACAGGAGAATGAAGCAATATTCAGTAAAACGCATTTTTTACATATTTTAATTGTCAAAAATCATACTATAATTATCCTTGATAGGATAATTCAGCAAAACTTGTCTGTCAACATTGAGAAAATTTGAAATTTAGTCCAGAAGGTAGCTGAAAATCCAGGTCTGTTGTGTTACGCTAATGTGTAGGAATTTTAAATTTTTCAGATATTCACTGCCAAAAAACAGTTAATCATCAATAGGTGATTTTACTCATTGGATTTGTGAGTCTAAAATAACAAGTCGCCGACAGAATGAAGGAAATGATTCCTAACGATTTGCTGTGCGGCAGCAATCCTATTGAGTTAGATGATATGCTTTCTCTTAAGAAAGCCACTACACATCCTCAGCTAACGTTGATCATAAGTGTAGCTCTTACTTGATTGGTGTGAGGGTGAATAAGGCAGACTAGGTAGACTGCTGAGGAGCGCAGTTTTAAGTTGCTATGTAGCAAATTAACTGCTGTTCGATGTGTGGTATGTGAAAAGCTTAATCAAATAATAAATTGTTTAACCAGAGAGAAGTAAAACTCTACTGGTCGGCTTTGCATAGCCTACTATAGCAATCAAGAATGTGCTTGATTTGCTGAAGTTCTACTATTTGTGTATGCAATTTTATAGTCCTTTGAAAGTTGAGTTGGTAGAACAATGATTTATGGAAATATGCCTATGATGATCTTTATTTTAGCTGCTGGATATTTATTTACAGTCTACTTATTATTGGCACTAGCAAAGCGAACAGGTAGAAATAGTGTTATTAAAAGTGGGACTGCGGTTATTCAGGAGCAACACCAGCAGGAAAGAGCTAGCCCTAAGCTGACTATTTGATAGACAAAACTATACTTATGTTGACAAGCATTGACATAAGTGAGTTAAGAAAATCGCCCACTTGATATATAATCCTACGATATCAAGTATTGAATTAAGACTATTGCCAACGCGAAAACCAAGCAATGATAGCGGTAGTCTTTCTTGTAAATCTTAACTTGAGAAATATCGCGTCTGGCTAAGGCGTGCAAGTCTACTGAGGGATAACTGCTCCCATGCTCCCGTTGAAGTAGAAAGTAAAGTCTAGCTTTGTCTAGGTTTTATATAGCAGGTAGTCAATAGTCAATGAAATTTTAGATTTTGGATTTTGGATTTTGGATGAAAGTTGTTTGGTATTCCTAATTCACAAGCAAGCTGGTTATAAAAAGAAGAAATACAAAACAATTGATCTAAAATAATATAAGCGATGCCTGGACTTCGCTAACACAAATCTAAAATCTAAAATTAAATGACTAATGATTAATGACTTAGGGTTTGCTGAAAAAGTCTCTTCGTTAAGGCAGGGAATAGGGAATAGGGAATAGGCAAGAGTTTGGGTGATCTGTTAGTAACCAATTCTTTGAAATTTCACCCGGAAAATGCACGCTTTTAGGAGTATACCCCTGAAAAATCCTGCACTGATTTCCTGATTTTCCACCTGAAACCCTTGATTTATTAAGGTTTTGAGTTTATTCAGTAAGCCCGACTTATGAGCATTGTCCTGATGCAATCGTTACATATCGAGGATTGTTGATCAATGTTCAGATGTGTTCAGCGTAAATGAATTAGACAGTAGCATCAGTCAAGTGTATCTTTTCTACGAGAGGGGTATAGCCTAACCACTGTAATCCAGACTGAGCAAATTGTTGGGGACAACCGCTGACAGCAAAGCGAGTAGGCATTGGTAGGTGATTATTTCTGATGCTTAATAGGTCTAACTCCTGAGCGCAAGCTGTAACAACATGAACAGCAGGGTCAACTAACTTGACGTGAGCAGGGAGGAGCGATCGTAATACAGGTGCTAGAAGTGGATAATGGGTACAGCCATAAATTAAAGTATCAATTTCCTGTTTAAGTAAAGGTTCAAGATAAGCACTAGCAACTTCAGTAGTATAAGGATCGTGAATGCGATTTTGCTCAATTAGGGGGACAAATTCTGGACAACTAACTTGCCAGACTTGGACATCAGGTTTAATTTCCATCATTGCCTGACGATAGGCATTGCTTTTAGCAGTAGCAGGGGTAGCAATGACACCTATTCGCTTACCCATTTGTACTGCGGCCTTTGCTCCTGGTAGGACTACACCCAGGATAGGAAAGTTAAATTCCTGACGGACATTTTCCAGTGCTAGAGCAGAACTAGTGTTACAAGCCATAATCACCATTTTCACCCGTTGCTGCTGCATCCAGTTCAGTATTGCCCTCACATATTGTAAAACTTCAGCTTGTGAACGAATACCATAGGGAAGATGAGCAGTATCCCCAAAATAAATAATTGATTCATTGGGAAGTTGTTTATAGATTTGTCGCAGTACCGTCAGCCCACCTACACCACTGTCAAACACCCCAATGGGAGAGCGTTGAGCTTCCTGCTCCGAAAAATTGTCAAGATTACCTTCAAAAATGGAAGATGAAAACACAGGCAAATATTGATTTAGATGTTGCTATTTTAAAATACAGAATTTAGCAGACAATTTGCTTATTGACTACTAATGATTGGGAATAGGGAATGGGGAATAATTTTACCCAATCACCAATCACCAATCACCAATCACCAATTACCTCATCGTTGCTTTAGGTAATTGAGGATACCACGAGCGATCGCATCAGCCATGCGATTTTGGTATGCTGGAGATCCTAGACGGGGATTGTCCTCACGACCAGTCATGTAACCTGTTTCAACTAAAATTGCTGGCATAGAATTTTTCCTAAGTACATAGAATCTGGCTTTACGTGTGCCTCTATCTTTGATGGTACTAATATCTTGGAGAATAGTCTTGCGAACAGATTCCGCCAGACCATAACCACTGTCGTAATAATATACTTCTAAGCCATTGACATCGGGACGATTATCAACTGCATTGGCGTGAATACTCACAAATAAATTCGCATTTACCCTATTAGCTATATCTACCCTTCCTTGTAGTTCTACGAAAAAGTCAGCATCTCGCGTCATTACAGCTTGTACGCCATTTTGCTGCAAAATTTGCGCCACTCTCTTACCAATGGGCAGAATGACATCCTTTTCTAACAAACCGCCCAAACCAGGAGCGCCCGAATCTTTACCGCCATGTCCGGGGTCAATCACTACTATAACTTTCCCTTTGGGAACTGAGAAGCGTGGCTGAGGTTGTGGTTGAGGATTTTCGATAACTGGGTCTGGTAGCTGTCCTTGGTTTCTAGGTAAAGGAGGTAGAGTAATAGACGGTTGTAACTGACGAGAGCTTTGTAATTGCAAAGCTATAATTTGCTCTCCCACTTGGTTAAGTTCGCCGATTTGTATACCGGATGCAGGTTGAACCAAGACAACTACATTGTTAGGCGCTTGTGGTTGTAGGCGTATCCTCAGCACAGGACTATTAGCATCAAAAGCAGGTCCTTTTACCTTACCAGCTAATTTAGCATTAGGAATAGTGATCCGAAATAAACCAGAACTTCTATCCCAAGCACTGGTAGCGGATATAGTTTGATCGGCTTTAATGAGTAATTGTGTACCATTAGCCGCTAATTCCACAGACTCAATAGTGGCTGGGGAATTGCTAACATTTTGTACAGGGGATTGATTTTCTTTAATTTTAGACAGATCGGCAAGACGATCAGGTAATACCACAAAATCACCATTACTGCCGGTTGTTACCCGCCAGTCGGGGCTGTTACTATCCACCTGTAAAGTCATGCGGACCGCAGGTGGTTTATTTGGTAGTTGGGTAAGTTGGATGCGTTTGACACCATAGCGATTAATCAACAAATCTCGTTGTTCTAGATTTGGTGATAAAGCTGCACCACCAATGTCAACATTTATAGTGCGGTTATCTTCGCTGCGATTAACTTGAATTTTAAATATATTTGGGGGGGGATTACCACCACTGGTATCAACAAAAAAACCATCTCCTGTAATTCGCAAATGTTCAATTTGAACTATCCCCCCACTGGTGTTAGCGGCTATGTCTTGGTTAGGTATGCTGACAGCAGTTGTTGTCACCATATTGTAAGTATTTTTGGGGGTGAGTGTTGGTGTTTCTTCTGGGGGTTGATTGGCAGAAGCGGTTACAGGGACTACATCAGCTTCTAGATTTGGTAATTGTACAATCCAGCGACTACCAGTAGAGGGTGTAAATTTGACTAGGTTGGGGTCAATAGTATAACCAGGATTCAGTTCTACAACTACCCGTGTTGTTTGTTGATCAAACTGTCCAATGCGGATAGCGCGAACTGCTCCGCCTATTTGTTGGGTTAATTGGGGACTACCCAAGCTAGTCCCTGGTAAATCTATTACTAACCGAGTAGGGTTAAAAATGAGTTGCGCTTGGGGTTGTACAGGACTAGATGTGTTGATTTCTAGTCTGTTTTGATTGGTATCAAATCGCCAAGATTCTAGTCTAGCTGCCGAAGCTGGCGATGATAGCAAGAAGATGGTGCTAACAGTGCTGGGTATTAACCACTGTAGTTTCAAAGTTTTTACTCCTGATTTGCATTCATGGAATCCGTAAATATTTCAACATCCTTGTAAATCCTCACACCTTTCCCGTCCACACTGGCGCTTGGCACTGGGAGCCAGACACCACAGTTAATGGCGTAATATTATAGCTTATGTTTTTGATTGTGCCATGTTGTCGTCAGGCAAATCAATTTTAGAGCTAACGAGCGACGCTCAACGAATACAGGAGAATAGAGAATGCAGAAGAAGTAAGACTGTGAGTATTATGTTTGATATTTTTGTGAAATTCTCGAATCTTTTAATTCTTGATTTGATAATTCTCCTGAGTAGAAAAGTTCCACCGGAAAGACGTTCCACCGGAATGTCTCTACTGACTTACTGAATTATTAGAAATTACTTATCTTTGTCTCAGGTACTGAAGAATACCTTGAGCGATCGCCTCAGCCATTTGATTTTGATAAGTTGGATTTCTCAGTTTAGCAATATCTTCCCTACCAGTGAGATAACCTGTTTCTACTAAAATTGAGGGCATAGAAATTTTTCTAAGGACATAAAATCTAGCTTTTCGCACTCTCCTGTCTCTAACATTGACACTTTGGAGAATTCTATTATGAACGGCACGAGCCAAGCCCAAGCCACTGTCATAATAATAAGTTTCTAAACCACTAACTTCGGGACGATTGAGACCGACTGAATTGGCGTGAATGCTGACAAATACATCCGCGTTAGCTCTTTCCGCCATTTGTACTCGTCCGGGGAGGCTGACGAAATAATCAGAATCCCTTGTTAATAACACTTGTACTCCGTTTTGCTGTAAAACTTCTGCGACTCTCAGGCTAATAGGTAAAATTATATCTTTCTCTCGTGTTCCACCAATACCAATTGCTCCGGGGTCTTTACCACCATGTCCAGGGTCAATCACCACTAATAATTTGCCTTTGGGAACGGAGGGACGGGGACGTGGCTGGGGATTCTTGATATTTGGATCTGGTAATTGCCCGCTGTTGGGAGATGGTAAGGGGGGTAGGCTAATGGGGGGTCTAACTTGACGATATCTTTCTAATTGTAAAGCTAAAAGTTCGTTACCGACTTGGTTGAGTTCGCCAATTCTGACTCCTGATGCTGGTTGGACAAAAATAACTACAGTGTTAGGGGCTTGGGGTTGCAACCTGACTCTCAGGACAGGGCTATTGGCTTCTAGGGATGGTCCTTGGACTCTGGGAGCTAATTTAGCATTTTCGATGGTGATGCGATATAGTCCAGAGCTTCTATCCCAGCCACCAGTAGCGGATAAATTTTGATCGGCTCTAATTAGTAGTTGTGTGCCATTACCAGCTAATTCTACAGACTCGATAGTGGCTGGGGAGTTATTAGCAACTATGGGTTTGTTAGGGGTGGAAACAGGTGTTGATGGACTAATACTTTGAGGTAAGCGAACAACTCCTTTAGTTGGTAATAGAACCAAGCCGCCAGCACTACTGCTTATTACTTCCCAGTCGGGACTATTTTTGTCTAACCGTAATGTCATGCGGACACTGCTGGGAGTGGTTCGCAGTTGGGTAAATTCAATGCGGCTGACACCATGCTTATTGATGGCTAAATTTTTTTGTGTCAGTTCTGGTGATAGGGTAGCGTTGGCAATATCCATAAATATGGTGGTGCGATCAAGGCTACGATTGGCCTTAATCTGAGGATTACCGCCACTGGTACGAATAAAAAACCCATCTCCTGTTGTTTGTACTCTCTGAATTTGAGTAGTTCCTAGTGTGATATTGGCTGCTGTGGAAAATTCCGGTTGAGTTGGGGAACTTTGAGAATCGATGGTGGCTAAATTA
Source organism: Sphaerospermopsis sp. FACHB-1094 (assembly GCF_014696195.1). Lineage (NCBI taxonomy): Bacteria > Bacillati > Cyanobacteriota > Cyanophyceae > Nostocales > Aphanizomenonaceae > Sphaerospermopsis > Sphaerospermopsis sp. FACHB-1094. The sequence goes on from NZ_JACJPT010000139.1 coordinate 10,819, forward strand.
TATGTGTTATTACTAGCAGTGGGCGGTAGTTCTTCAATTTCTGGCTTGGGTAGTTGTACTGTCCAGCGTCGGGGATTGATGCCAACAAATTTAACTTCTTGGGGGTTGAGGGTATAACCGGGGGTGAGTTCTATAACTAGGCGGGTTGTTTGTGGATCAAGCTGTCCAATCCGTACTGCTCTAATAGCTCCGCCTATGGTTTGGGTTTGCGATCGCCCAAATTGAGTGTTTGGTAAATCAATTACCAAGCGTGTGGGGTTAAAAATTAGTTTTGCTTGGGGTTGTACAGCACCAGAAGTATTAATTTCTAGGCGGTTGAGATTTTTATCAAATCGCCAAGATTCTAATTTGGCGGCTAAGGTGGGGGAAGATAGTAAAAGAACTGTTCCAACAGTACCGGGCAATAAGTAGTGTAGTTTCAAAGTTATTTCTCCTGAGTTACATTTGTAAAAGTAAAGTCATCAATATCTCAATTCCACATTTTTGGCAAATCTGCATACTGTCACCACTGATAATAATTTGGTTTTTAATTGGGGATTTTTCGATTACTATTCTCTAATACCAGGTTATTCTCAGCCGCTAATATTTGATATTAAAATTTTTTTCTTTAGTCAATGGTCAGTTGTCTGTGGTCATGAGATGATTAACCTCTCCCTGGACTTTGCTGGTTCTTAATTGTACCTATGTACCTAGTTCCCAGTGTTTTATTCTCTGTGTTTCTGGAAATAACAATCATATTTAAGTGTGTTATTGAATCCTCATCTTGGAAAATACCCACTATGATCTCATAATGAAGTTAAGTAGGTAGGCGTTGAAATTTATCGTTGTGGCAAGGCAGGAGGCAGAAGGCAGGAGGGATGAGGTTTTTAGGCATTTTACATTTTGTGACATAGCTTGTTTTTTTCATGCCGACTTACTTAAGTTGCCGGATGCTCATCCATAATTACTGGATAAATATTGAGAATATAATAGGTGAGTGAAGGACAGGTAGAAACCAACATCATCAGCAAGATTATAAAAACCGAAATACCAAAGAAATTTGACTATTGCAGAAGACGGTGATCGAGAAATATAAGTTTCTGTTAAGTATTAATACTCTAAATACAGGTTTTGTGTGTGCGGTTTGAAAAGAAGCTGTGTTCATGAATTAAATCAGACTGCTATATATAGTTAGAGTTCCCAAAAAGAAACATTTATAGAAATTTCCTTGATACTCCCCACGGCTTTTAGCCGTGGGATTCTTGAATAGTCCACAAACGAACCTTCAACGGTGCTATCAAAGACACCCTACTGATTCCACTGAGGTCTAGACCTAGTTTTATCGCTACTTTAACT
>NZ_JACJPT010000014.1:0-85082 GCF_014696195.1 Sphaerospermopsis sp. FACHB-1094
CCAGTCCCCAGTCCCCAGTCCCCAGTCCCCAGTCCCCAGTCCCCTATGATGGCGATCGCAAATGACATAATTGCGAGAAACTAAAAACAGCTATCGAAAAAGAAAAAAACGGAGAACACAATGGCCTGGACAAAAATTCTCGAAGTTAACGCCCTATCCCCTGGGGCGCGAGAAGTGGTAAAAGTAGGAAACAGAAATATTTTAGTGTTAAACCACGAAAATCAGCTTTATGCCGTGGAAAATAGCTGTCCTCACCTCAAATTACCTATGAAATCCGGTAAAATTCAAGACGGAGCTATTGTTTGTTCTTTCCATCGTAGTGCCTTTGACCTAAATACTGGAGAAGTAAAAACTTGGTGTCCTTGGCCACCCGGAGTTGGTAAATTACTATCAATGGTATCCGCAGCCAAAACCCTGCCAGTATTTCCTCTCCGTGTGGAAGATGGCAATATTTTGATTGACTTACCAGAATAAAATCGTAGGGGCGAAGCATTCGGGCAACAAATTATCAATTTTATGAATAGTCTATTTTCCTGTAAGGGCGAAGCATTCGGGCAACTAATTATCAATTTTTATCACAGGTTATTTTCCGAATGCTTCGCCCCTACTTCGCCCGTACAGGAGTCAGGAGTCAGAATTAATTTTTCTCCCCACCTCCCCACCTCCTGACCTCCCCAGTTGTAGGGGCGAAGCTTATGGGCGATAATTTGACGGAAAAATCAGACATCTAGATATCCCATAAGCTTCGACCAGCCCCCATAAATAAGTTCCATAATTTCTTTTCTGGACAAGTCTAATATGAATTACTACGTGATTTATGATGGCAATTGCAATCTCTGTGTTACTTTAGTGCAATTATTAGAAAATCTAGACCAAGGAAAGCTGTTTCGCTACATCCCCATGCAAGATGAAAAGGTATTATCCCAATGGGGAATTACTGCCCAAGATTGTGAACAGGGTATGATTTTAATAGATGCTCAAAGTCCATCAAAACGTTGGCAAGGTAGCAATGCAGCGGAAGAAATTGGGCGACTATTACCGCTAGGTAGTGTATTTGTGGAAGCTTATCGCGCCTTACCGGGTATGAAATGGGCAGGAGATAGATTTTATGCACAAATCAGAGATAATCGCTATACCGTGTTTGGTAAACGTGCGAATACTTATCAATCAGCATATTGCATAGATGATGATTGCAGAATAGGTAATGGGTAATTAGACCTAGCAGTGAAAATTATCGTAGGGACAATTCATGAATTGTCCCTACATTAAACAACTGCCTCCTGGGGCAACCACGGGGGGTTTGCCCCTACCCCTTAGCCCTGAGATTTTGATAACTGGCAACTTAAATTATTATAAGATGGACAGATTGTTACCAAAATGGGGCTATTATGGCTCGCTATACCTGTTCTTTTCTTGTTTCTGTTGCCAGCGACTATCTACAACCATTGCTGATAGAGCTACTACAGTATTGTGATTTGGAAATTCAATACTACACACCAGATTACATTATGGCTCGTGAAATTCCCGGAAATGTATCATTTTCCAGGTTAGTGACAGTGGAAGTATTGATTGATAAATCCACTGCTACGGACGAGGAAACCCGCATGAATATTGTGATCAAAAATGAGGAACTACCACTTAAATTGGACAATCATTGCCGACAAGTCTTTGATTTTGTCCGACAGCAGATTGAACATAGTCGCAATTGGCACTTAATAGAAAGTATATCTGGTTAACCGTCTCCCGACTGTAAAAACAAGCAATAGCGAAATTTTTATTAAAAGTCGGGAGATATTTATATTGTAAATATGCCATAATTTTATAATTTTATGAATTAATTAGGCTTTGCTGAAAAAGTTATCTGTGAAAGCTAGGTGACAGGTGACAGGTGACAGGTCAGCAAACCCTAATTACAGCAGTTTCCGTTATTATGAGGTACAGATATTAATGATAAACTCCTTAATCTTCACGAAAGGACTTTTTCAGCAAGCCCTAAATAGGGGTTGCTGAGAAAGTCTTTCCGTGAGGGCATAGGAGTCAGGAGTCAGGAGTCAGGAGTCAGGAGGAGATTGGAAAATTTCTTTGCCATCTCTTGAAATCCCAAAAAATGCACACTTTTTCCGGTATACCCTTCAAAACCCTTGCACTAATTTCTGTGTTTATCAGCCTCTAACCTTTGATATATCAAGGTTTTAGGTTTATTCAGCAAACCCTAAATAGACATCTCCGGTCATATATATAGAGACGTTGCTTGCAACGTCTCTACAAGGGTGATGCACAACTTATATTGAGGAGTTCTAGGAGTCAAGAGTTCAATGAGTCAGGAGATCATTATTGCCAGCTTTCTATGACAATCTTTTAGATTTTGATTGTGTAGATACTGGGTTTCATTTCTGACTAATTGCTTCTTTGATTTAAAGAGTCTCTAAGGGTTTCGAGAGCATTACGAATTTCTCTGAAATTTGGATCTTGTGATAATGCTTGGAGATTATTTGGAGCAGTAGCCAGGACAAGATTATTGTAGGCTGTAATAGCTGTCTCTAAATTATTGATATCTACACTGATGACCGCACCACTTGAATCTCGAACAATGAGATTATTCACGGCAGAGATTAATGCAGAGGCCAATGGTGCAGAAACTCCGGAAACATTAACAGTAGGTAGATTATCAGTAGTGACACCCGAGAATAAGCTAACAATAGCTTGAGACTCAGGTGTGGTGCTTGTAGAGATTACTGCAGCGGCAGCAGCAATCAAGTTTGTCTGAATTTGGGGGTTATCAATAGTAATAATGACATCACCACCATCAGCAGAACTAACAGAAATACCTGTTATTGTTGGTGTTCCTCCTTGCAAAAGTTGACCAACTGCCAAAGTATCCCCAGCCAAACTGGATGAGTCTTGGGTAGTTCCTGGGACTGTTTGTTGACCTGCATTGGCTCTGGGGGGAGAAGCAGCCAAAGAACCTAATAATATAGAGATTAAACCCAAGGTGAGGGTCAATTTTTGTTTAATCATGGTTTTGCCCTTTTTAGGTGAAATTGCCGTGGTGGAAAAAACAAATTTTAGAACTGAAGACTATAACCTGCACTTAAAGTAAATCCAGAACTATTAAGGTTGTCAGTGACATCGGTAAAGATAGCATTGATCACCATAGGACTTTGTTTGAAGGGAACAAAAGAAGCACCTAAGTTAAGACCACTTCCAGTCCAACTACTAACGAGGGATGCTTGTGGTGTGACTCTATAACCTATGCTGGCAAATAAGTTAGGATCATTCTCACCGGCATTTCTAGCACCTTTGGATCTGAAGCTGCCACTACCAACACCCAAAGAAACAGAGAGTTCGTCAAATCTCTGGCTAACTACACCATAAATAGTCTCTTGGGGAATATCTGCTTCTCCCCATTTAATGGCATTTGACCAACCAACGGCTACAGCTGTATCCCTGGACAGGATTCTGTGTAGTTTTAAGCCTACGGTGCCACTATCAGCAAAGTCTCCAAAGAAGTTATTTTGACCACCGAGACTGATAATATTGAAGGCGACTTCTAGACCTGCTGATTTGACTGCGTTTCCTAAACCAAAACCGACAGACATAGAACCATCTACTTTGCCATCAAAAGGAAAGAATAGTCCACCACCAATAAAAGCTTGTCCCCAACCTGCACCATAGGCAGTGGGTGTACCTGCACTGGAGCCAGGAGCAGCTTTGAGGGGAGGTTGAATTTGGATAATGGGATCAATCAGTAGTTCCTGGCGTAGTCTATTTGCTTCTGAAAAAGTATCACCTACAGTTGTACCAGCAGAAGGATCTACTTGAGCGATGGTTTGAGGTGGTTTGGGCTGAAAAGAAGACTTTTTAACAGAAGAGTTTTGATTTGCTGGTTGAAAGGTATCACCGAGGCTGGTAGAGAAATCTAGCTGTGAGATAGTTTCAGGTGCTGGGGAAAACTTCAGCGGTTGATTGTTTTCAATAACTGTATCTTGAGATTTTGTATCTTGAGATTTTGTATCTTGAGATTCTTGGCTGAAATTTTGGCTGGATACTGTTTCTAGCTGGGTTTCTAGTTCGTTGCTGACAGTAGCAGGAACTGAGTTATCAACCGCAGACGCGGGTTTTATGCCGGCAGATGTAGATAGTAAAAGACATCCTAATAAATTGATGCTTAAAAACTGCATCCAGTTGGCTGAGATGATGTTGGCGAATTTGCGTGTAGTCAAAGTTGTACTCCTCACACTTTTATACATTTGTTTCGTGTCACTGTTATAGCATTTTTTTGCTAAAAACCAAACTTTTACCAGTACTGATATTTTTAAATTTACTCAGGCTGAGTGAGGATCAATATTTTTAACAAGTTAATTACTATTTTGTTTATATAGGACTCCTATTTGATTATTGAAAAAAACTCCGTACACCAAAATTCTCTAAAAGCCTTTTGCCTGGTTGGTGAGCGAAGTCGAACTATTGCCTCTTGCCTGCCTACACAGATAAATTCAGAAATCAAACCGGATGACTATAGTGCTATTTTGGTAAGATAATAGTCAGGATTTACGAGATATCTTTTTTATCAAAGATTTATTGGGATAAAATACATATTTTTTGCTTGTAAATCTGCTATTTTGTTATATTTACTTTGTTTATCAGTTTTTTTTAGGTTTTCTGTCAACTGCCTGAAGATTAAAAACTCTTAACTTTTGAACAGAAAAATGTAATTAAAAGTTACAATATTAACAAGGATTAATAAGAATTAATACGTTGTTAGGAAATTTGTTAATTTATCATTAGATAAGCTGTTACACAGCTAAATTGTCAGGACTTACGCAAAAGGAAACGAAAGTAGGGGTAATTCATGAATTACCCCTACGCAAGAATAAGGTTTTTAGTCACATCTTGCGTAAGTCCTAATTGTATAATTCTAATATTCTGAACTCTTGTTTAACAGGCAAGATGCCTGTTCCACTTATACAAATTAAATGCACAACAGCTTATCTCACATATCTCCGAAAATTAAATAAGCATAACCTGAAACCTTTGGTAGGGACAATTCATGAATTGTCCCTACATTCATTACCACCAGATGCCTATTAGACATCTCCAGAAAAGAAATTATGGAACTTATTTATGGGGGCAGGTCTAAGCTTATGGGATATCTAGATGTCTGATTTTTCCGTTAAATTATCGCCCATAAGCTTCGCCCCTACAACTTATGACAACTTATGACAACTTATGACAAATTAATACATTCTATTTTGGAGAGGTCTATTAAGTTAAATGATTTTCTAGCAAAGATGCGATCGCCTCTGGATGAATTTTATTATATTGTTTTTTACCCAACATTAAAACACAATTAGGGGCGCTACTACAACGTTTTTGACAGTCGGTGTGTTCAATTTTGACTTTATGCAGTAAACCGCGATCGCACAAAGTTTTTTCTAATTCTGACAATAAACCTTTACCACCTCGTTTCACACAGCCTGATTTTTGACAAACCATAATTTTAGCTGTATTTTCTGGTAGTTGGTAATGAATAGGACAAAAACCAACTTGTTGAACTCGATAAGCAATAAGTTTAAGTTTACTGGTGCGTGGATTTAATTTACTAATAGCATGAATGATAACTTGTTCACCAGATACTAAATTAGCAACCAAGGAACAAAGTAAATCTTGGGGAATTTTAATTTTTAAAGTTCCCCCAGGAATAGCTAAACGCAAATGTTTATATTTTTCGGGTTTGTTACCAACAAAACCTAAAAACTGTCCTTCCAGATTCACTTCAGATAATGTGAGATATTTTTCACCCATATTGATAACCCTCACGAGAGAAAATGAGAGAAAATAATATTAGCTATCAACATTCAGCGAAGAACAGCAATGGGGAAAATTCAGAAGTATGAATTTTTAGAAAATTACATATTCTTCTTCATTAATTCTGATTCTTTTTATTTCAGCTTTTAAGTATTAGCTGATAACTGAATGCTGATAGCTAAATTCTGAGATAAAATCCTGAGATAAAATCCTGAGATAAAATCCTGAGATAATCTTAGGACAGACGTTTAGCTTCTAAAGTTTGAGGTAAACTTTCTTGAGTAGGAATTTCACTAAATTCTAATTCCCAACCATTAGCTAAAGTGAGAACTTTACCTGCATCACTGTCTGTTTGTTTCACAACTTCTTCTTCTAAGTCTTTCTTAGCGACATAGACAACCAAAGTTCCAGCATCATTCGTCCGTAGCATGACTTTCATTTGATGTTTCCTCAGCAGATTCTAGTTCTCTTTTGCGACAACCGATGATGTACCCTGTATCTAAAAAATGTACGGCATAAATATAGTAAGCTTGTAAAAAAGTTCCTATACTTGCCACATAACCAACGTCTCCAATTTTGGCTAAAACTTCCCCAATTTCTCGCCCTGGAAAAGTACCATCATTTTTGATGAGTTTCTTAACTCGGACTTTTTCACCAATTTCAAACACTGGTGGATCATTTAGTTCTATCTCATCTCGCTGCATGAAAATACCTCTGTTCTTGTACTAAATTCAACAATTCTTCTGGAGAAAGATTGCGTTTTTTGATGGTTGATTCATGGCGAACTGCATTTAAAACAGCTTGGGTTTCTTCGTCATTCAAAAATATCCCATGCTGTGCTAATAAGTTAGATAATAAATGCCTTCCAGAATGTTTACCGATGACTAAACGACGTTCCCAACCTACTGCTTCTGGTGCAAATGGTTCATAGGTTTCTGGGTTTTTGATGACACCATCAGCATGAATTCCTGATTCATGAGCAAAGGTATTTTCACCGACAATTGCTTTCCAAGGTGGCACGTTTGCACCGGCAGCATTAGCAACTAATTGAGATAGTTTTAAGAAATTTTTTGTATCAATTCCTAAGTCAACATTGTAGATATGTTTTAAAGCCATAACAACTTCTTCTAAAGCTGCATTTCCTGCTCTTTCTCCTAAACCATTCACGGTGGTATTGACAGAAAGTGCGCCGGCTCTAATTCCCGCAATAGCATTAGCAGTTGCTAAACCAAAATCATTATGGGTGTGAATTTCTACGGGAATTGATAAAGTAGATACTAATCGTTTAACTTTGAGGTGAGTTTTAAAAGGTTCAAGGATTCCCACTGTATCACAAAAACGAAATCTAGATGCACCCCATTCTTGAGCATATAAAGCTACATCTTGGAGAAAATTTTCATCTGCTCTAGAAGAATCTTCTCCCCCTACTGCTACCCATAAATCATGATCTAGAGCAAAGTTAATACAGTCTTTTAGTCTTTGTAAACTAACTCGCCATTGACCATGAAATTTGGCGGCAATTTGAATACCAGAAACGGGAATAGCAATATGTATTCTTTTGATTCCACAGGCAATAGAGGCTTTTATATCTGAGATAACTGCACGATTCCAAGCTAGTAATTTAGTATCTAAATTTAACTCAGAAATTGCTTTGATAGCAAGAATTTCTTCCTCTCCCATTGCGGGTATACCTACTTCTAATTCTGGTACACCAATGGCATCGAGAAATTTGGCGATCGCTACTTTTTCTTCTAAGTTAAAAGCAACTCCTGCCGCTTGTTCCCCGTCACGTAACGTAGTATCATTAATACTAATTTGACTCATCTCAAACATTCCTCTAGCCAAGTTTTTACTGTAAACGTTCAGCTATTAGTGGTCAGATTTTTGACGTTTACGCCACAAAACAGTATTTGATCATCTAAGTATTGATCAAATATTCTGACTCCTGAATCCTGAATTCTTAGTTTTTACTAATGTCCTTTAATGCTACAATGGCCATTCCACATAGATATAAAGTAAATATTAATTTTTGTAGATAACTGCTAAAAATAACAGGAGTTATTCCAAACAGTTGATAATATTTAATTATTGCTCAATAACTCACACCACATCTGTATGTTAGGAAACTAAATTTCGGTATCATTTAGGAAGATTTATTTTGCTCATGTTTGGGATGTTCTACAAATAGCCAGTAGCTAATATAGCTATTAGTAAGTCCTGTCAGTAACAAAATACTCAGTCCAGCAATTAAACTCGTAATCATAATATTTACCTCATAATTAAGAAGTCAGGAGTCAGGAGTCAGGAGTCAGGAGTCAGAATATATATTTCTGGAAGATCCTGATATTGTTTAATTGTCAATTGTCAATTGTCAATTTTCAATTGATTAACCTTGTTCGACTAACCAATCAAAAATCTTTTCTAACTGTTGTAAATCTATCAAACCATATTGCCAAAGCAGCATGGGAATGGGACCTTGATCAAATTCACGATGTCGCAAAGCAACAGCAATATCAGCTTTTGAAAGTGACAGTTCGCTATGTAGAAATTGCAATAATTTCTTATCGCTGTTACCGTTTACCATAAGTTGACGTTCAAAATATCAAAATAGACACAGATTTACCTGCTAATTTCACTCCATTACAGAAGAAAATATGTCAGAGAAATTGGAGATTTAGCAGATCGGAAAAAATAAGTGAAACCTAAGCTTAGGTTAATTGTCTTGATTATGCAAGCGAAATTGTGAGTGAACAATAACTTTGACTATGACAGAAGATAAATTAAATTTGCATCTTGAATTTACTTCTGATATTGTGGTGATTAAACCTGAGATAAGTCGTGAATTGTATCACTCACATCGGTTTTGAGAATTAGCCATTATAACCGCAGTACCAACAACTTTCTAACCATTCCACTAATTCTTCACGAGAAGCTAAAAATTGCATGATGGTATTTTGCACAATCACTGCTTCTTTGAAGCTATTAATTTGCACTCTTAAAGAACCATCTGGTTCACAAGCACAGGCAATCATTAACTCTTGCAAGTGGTGAAAAATTTCTGAGCGATCGCTCAAAGGAACTTCCAAAAATTGTTCACCTAAAGCCAAAAAGTTACCATTCAAGGACATAAATTACTGCTCGTTGATAGGCAAAGTTTACAGTTTACTTATATAGCAGGAGTCAGGAGTCAGGAGGAAAACCCTTTTTTCGAGAAAACTCCATCATCAATTTGTGAACTACCGATATTTCCATTGCTATACATCATCTTGTTGATGATTTTTGAGAGTTTTTACTTGTTGTTCAAGTTGTTCAATGCGGGAAAGTAAAGAGCGAATTATACCTGCTTCCACATCAGGTAATTTTCCATGTTCTAAGGGAGAAATGCGTTTTTTCTGTTTTTGGGAAATAATGCGCCCAGGAATACCAACGACGGTAGAATCAGGAGGAACATCACGTAAAACGATAGAACCTGCACCGATCCGCACGCGATCGCTAATTTGAATATTTCCCAAAACTTTCGCACCTGCACCCACAACCACGTTATTACCTAAAGTGGGATGACGTTTACCGCTTTCTTTCCCAGTTCCACCGAGAGTTACACCTTGATAAATGAGTGTATAATCGCCGACAATGGCAGTTTCACCAATTACCACACCCATACCATGATCGATAAATACACCTTTACCAATTTTTGCCCCTGGATGAATTTCAATACCTGTAAAAAATCGTCCCCAATGAGAAATTAAACGGGGAATAAAACCCACTTTACGAATGTGTAACCAATGAGCGAGACGATGTAAACAAAGAGCATGAAAACCAGGATAACAAAAGATCACCTCTAACCAATTTCGTGCGGCTGGATCACGCTCAAAAATGATGCGAAAATCACTCATTAATGGCTCTAAAAAATCGCCAGAGAGTAGATTTTTCCGCGAGTCTGTATTTGCAGTTTGGGTTTTGAGACTGTCTAGAGACTGTTGCATCGGTACTGTCTGGTTAAAAGAGCCATGTTGTGTTTTTCTGCTTATACCAGGTGACTTGAAAGCAGAGAAAATCCCAGCTACCGATTAGATTTATTGAATTTATTAAGATTGTACTCAATAGGTTTAAACCCCTATTTAACAGATATTTAACACAAATTTACATTCTTTCTTGGGGTAGGGGTACTAGATTTTTATTACAGGGGTACGGGTATTTATGGGATAGGGTTTGAGGTTTTTTGTACTCAATTAAATCTATTTGCCTGTGAGAGTTACAGCGATTTAGGCAAGATATTTTGAGATATATTAAGTTGTACTCAGTTGATGTGAAAAGTTGTGTTAATGACAGGAAATTAAGGTTTTATGTATTTGCTGTTACTATTATTAGTGTAGAGTTTTGGTAGTCAAAAGACCGATTTCTTTATTTTGTTTTAGGATTTTATTTTCTGTAGAGGGGAATACAAAATAGCAATAGGTAGGAAGAAAAATTTAGCGATTATAGAATTTTACCTAGCTTGGGTTTTTATATTGTGTTATAATCGAGACTTACGAATTCGCCTAATTTTTATGTAAATAGTAGTTATTAGCCCTATGACATTAGCAGCACCGCAAACCAAACAATATATTGAACAGAGAAATGAATGACATTACCAAAAATGTGAACAATAAATAACAGCAACTATGAAATTTTCAACCCTCACCAATTCATTAGACAATTTTCTTCAACAACCCAATATTGAAGCCTCTCCTGCTTGGGAGTTTATCCAGGGAAAAGCCCAGCAAAAACCCATGCCAACGCTGTTTCATTCTCGCCTCCAACGCAACCTTGTTAACGCCATCAACAGCCAAACTACAGCTTACGAAGCTATTCAAGAATTGCGGTGTATTGTTCCTCCCATGTCTTTTGTACCTGATATTGCGGTTGTGAAAAGTGAACGTTTTACAGATGAAGATGGACCCCTACAAGCTTCACCAGACTGGTTAATTGAAATTCGTTCTCCTGATCAAAGTACATTAGATATACAACAGAAAATCCTGCATTGCTTGAGTAATGAAACAGAACTTGCTTGGTTAATTGACATTCAAAGAAAGCAAATTTGGGTATGGGAAAATCAAGAATTACCGCTTATTTATGCCGATCATGATATAATCCCTAGCCTAGATAACATTTTAGAATTAACTGTTGCAAATGTGATGGCAATGACTCAGCAAAGATGATATAATGTTATGTTAGAATAATGAATATGTTTATTAGGAAGTTGTTATGACTCAAGTAAATGCCTCTCAAGTTCGAGAACATTTGACTGATTTCCTAGATAGTCTGACTCAGGGGGAAAAATCAATTGTTATTGAACAAGCAGGAAAAGCAATAGCGACTCTCATTAGTTATGAAGAATGGAAACGCTTAAAACAAATAGAAAGTTATTTAATTTCCCAGGACGATGAAGAATCTTTTAGTCCTGAAGAAGTCATCACAGCATATAATCTTTAGCTAAATCTGCATCAATGCTTTCATTGTCAATATTTGTACTATTATGAACATTAAGTGTGCCAAAATGACGCTCAAATTTTGCCCGTGCTAATTCTTTTTGTGCATCTGTAGGTACTACCAAAACTCGACTAAAATGTTGTTCTAGCAATGTTGTTGCTAAACTTTCTGGAGAAATACCAATATTATTAGCTTGTTGCTGAATAGCGATCGCTATTTGATCACTCAGTTCCAGAGTTAGAATTTGGCTCATAATAGGATACTCAAGAATTGGTGTAATTATAACATTGATTGCGTACAGATGAAAGATACCAAGGAAAAATCACCGTAAAAATTAAAAGCTTGATTATTCCGAGTCTACCTGCTTTACAACCTCTAAAGGTAAATCTAGCACTTCTGCAATTTGTTCATCATTTAAACCAAAATACCTTAACTTGTCAATTTTTTCTGACTGAGTTTTATTATTTTTACGCTGTTTTAATTTAGGATAAATAGAATTATTTTTATCTGATTTATTTTTAGGATTTGTAGAACTAATATTTATACAGCCAATTAAACTATGATTAATTTTACTCTTTTCACCGAAAGAAATATTTACATTTCCCTGTCGTTCCAGAACAGATTTAAGATTTTTTTTATCCACTGGTTCATCAAAAATATCAGATAACAATTGTAAAAGTTCATAACCTACATCCTTTGCATGACCCGCGCTACAACCACAGTTTTCAGCAATATCAGCATACTTGTGATGATTGAGCGAACCTTCAATAACTGCGCGTTGTATGTCGTTCAGATGCTCACCTGTGTTGAGATAAACAGCGTCATCCACTAATTGTAGTAGTTCGTGAATCTGCATATTTAGAAATGTAACACGACATAGGTAATTTTAGCATACTTTATCCGTACTTATCAGTCTTTTTCCGTCCTTTTTTGTAAATTTTTTTGCGATCCGCTTTTTTCCGCTTTTCAGGTTTGGGTAGGTGGTGTAGGGTAGTTAAGAATAGATGCGAGTTTGACTTTGGACAACCCTATTAAAGAGAGGATATCAATATGATCAACAATTTCTTTGGACAATTAGTATTATTCTTCGTAGGTGCAGCAGCTCTTTGGTTAGCTTTATGGCTTCTTGGTTTTATTGTAGAATTACCATCAGGTTTATTTGGATTTTAAGAATTTCACAAAAAATAGTAATGATCAGAAAATTTGTCCTTTTTAGTATTGTGATTCTAGTAATATGCTCATTTGTATTATTGGATAATCTAGAATCCAGAGCAGAATCTATAATGAATAAAAATACACTGGATATTCAAAAACAATCTCACTTGAGAGTTAATGAAGGTGAAAATGATACAAATTTACGTGGCATAATAAACAACAATGATACTTCTCCCGTTTTTGGGTCTCCTTACGATATTGTAGGTATAGATGGATTTAATAAAGGTAGATTCGTGGGTTACTGGGTAGGAAGAAAAATCAGAATTTATGCGTGTAATAAATTAAATTTGGATTGTGATAACAGGAGTAAAATAGAAAATGAATAAATATAATATCATTGCTTACATTATTAATACGTTGATACTTTTTTTAATTTCCTTTGCTTCAACTATTTTTTCAAGAAAGTACAATTTTACTTCATTAATTACAGAAGCATTTAAACCGAAGACTGATTTAGAAGTTGAAGATAAAATACAACAAGAATCTTCTTCAGATGCAAAATTGAACCAAGAAAATGTTACTCAAGAAAAAGAATTAGAAATTAGTGATTCTAAAATAGAAAAAGAATCTCTACCTGAGTCAGTCTTGATGACAGAAACTCCATTACATCAGGAAAATTCAGTCAGTGATGGAGAAAATAACATTCCCTATATCAAGGAATTAATTAACGATAAAGATTTTTGGAGTGAAGTTATTCGTCTTTTTATAGTTATTTTAATTGGATTTACAATAATTAGGTATGTTCAATGAGAATAATTAATATGCAAATTCTAAACAAGCTCGAATATCAGCTTCTAGTAAATCTTCATATTCTTCTATGATTTCTGCGACTGTTGCGCCGTGTGCCAGAAGATTAAGTTAGGACTTACGCACTGTACAAATTCACCATGATGTGCATGAACGAAAATCCGTCGTTTCAGGCTTTTGTCGATTAACTTCCGATCAATAGCGATCGCTCAAAAATCATTAAAAAATCACGTTAAAAAGCCTGAAATCCGTACCTCATATTTGGTTGATCCTGTCAATGCGTAAGTCCTATAAGTATATATTCAACAGTTAATCGTGTACCTTTAATAGTAGGGTTTCTTACCATTACTTTTGGATCTATGGAAATACGGTTGAGCAGTTCTTGTTCTATCATATCTTTTCAATTTTTCAATTAATCAACAATGATCCTATGTTATCGGATTTTCTCGATGATTTAAAAAGTGCTGACTTAGTTGGTATTTCCTGAAATCCTCAAACCCTGGGATTACGTCTTGACTTTACCTTCGGTCCTGAAGCTGATGATGTCGCAATTGAACTTTACCACATTATTCACCTGGTTTTTTCCCAACCTCTAAATACACAAGATGAGGATATTTGTTTTTGGGTAGGAGAAGTCGAACTCAAAAAAATTGAAGATGATATTCAGAAATATTTATCTAAATACTATCCATTTATCAATCAAAATCAAGTAGATAACACCAATTTAAAATCACTAATTTATTTTCATTTGCAAGGCGATATTTGTTTAGAGGTTGTTTGTAAAAATTATAAAACTTTTCAACAAGTAAGAAATTAAATAATTTTCTAAATCACATTCATTTAAATTGCTGAAATGATACAAATGGACGGGTAGGGGTTTAGCAATGCTAAACCCCTACGATAAATATAATAGACATCTCCACTAAAATAGTGATATAATCGGCTTACATAATTCTCTAAATCATAGATATGTCCCTTAACATAATCAAAGAACATATAGAAATCACTCCCGGTATTTGTGGAGGAAAACCCCGGATAGCTGGACATCGGATTCGAGTTCAAGATATTGTGATTTGGCATGAACAAATGGGAATGTCACCTGATGAAATTCTCTACCACTATCCTAGTATTACTTTATCCGATGTCTATGCAGCGTTAGCATATTATCATGATCATCGAGAAGAAATTAGGCAACAAATATCAGAATCAGAAGCTTTCATCCAAGAAATCCAAGCACAAACTACTTCGATTTTGCAACAAAAACTGAAACAGCGCAATGACAGAAAAAATTAAGTTCCATTTAGATGAAAGTGTTAGTAATGCCATTGCGTTAGGTTTACGTCGTCGAGGAATTAATGTGACTACAACTTCAGAAGCAGGATTAATTGGTGTGTCAGATAGAGAACAAATTACTTTTGCTTTATCTGAAAACCGGATCTTGATAACTCATGATGATGATTTTGTCATGCTTCATCGTAGTGGAATAAATCATGCAGGAATTACATATTGTGATCAAAAACGTCGTTCAATTGGTGAAATATTAAATACTTGAATTCTGATTTGGGAAACACTTGCATCAGAAGATATGAAGAATCAACTTGAGTTTTTATGAAAATTAACTCGCTTTTGATTCCAATTCTTCAATTTCCGAGATATCTAATATATTAATAGGTGGATGGTTTGGAAATTCAACAACAAGACGCAACTCACCACCCATCTCAGTAATATACTTTCGCAAAATTGCAAGCATTAAATCAGTACGATTTTCCATTTGAGAAACAGTTACTTCTGACATTTGTTCCTGAGTGAGTTTAAGTGCTAATCTCAATTGTTGTCGTGCCATTTCTTCAGCAATTAGCAACTTAGATTCTTCTTCAATTTTTTGTCGTCTTTCTGGTGATAACTGTTCTAATTTTTCCTTTAAAGTTTTCCCCATTGTTTTATCCTTTCTTTTCTTCTGATTGTTTTTTTAGTTGAGCTAAATGTACATCAAATCTAGCATCAGCAGTTTTGATCAGTTGCTTATAAAAACGACTTTCACTTCCACCTGATTTATCACCTGCAACTAATAATATAGCATTCCGTCTGGGGTCGAATGCAAAGGCCACAACTATTCACCCAAAACTAACACTACGATAAATTTCTTTAATCGGTAATTCTACACCCACAGACTCTAAAAAAATAGATTTCTCTAAATCATTAAAATCACCCAATAACCAACCTTGATCTTGCTTACTATATTTTTCTATAAAAACTTCATCCTGTTCAACTAATAAATATTCACAAAAACTAGGAATTGAACGATACATTCTAAACTTACTTTGACGATCATAGTCTGCTGTAGAAGGAGATAATACTTCCACAATTAAAATAGGATTTAAAACCTCATCTTTGCGATTATCATTTAGTTGTGGTTCACCATCAAAAACCATAACATCAGGATATACTCCCTGGTTATGTTGAGGAATATATAGCCGTAAATCGCTGTTAATAGCTTCAAATTGAGTATCACGCAGCAGATAGGTAAGATATGTCAAAATATTTCGACCTATACGGCTATGATTTAATGATCCTCCTGGCATGGGTACAATTTCTCCATCATGATATTCATTACGTCCTTCCGCTTTTTCTTCAATAGCTCGATATTCATCTAAACTATAACGACGCTCAACGGTGGTAATCATAATTTGTTAACTCAATAATGGTACTAGATATAATTTTCTAACTTTCCTAACTTTTATGACCAGCCCAAAGAATAGCAGTATCTTGATATTCTTTAAACATTGGATCAGCCGTAATAATTGTCGTGTCCTCCATTTGTGCCTGAGCTATTAACATTCGATCAAAAGGATCTCGATGATGTAAGGGTAAAATAGCTGTTCTAAGTGCATGAGAAGCTGTAATTTCCAGATATTTCGCACCTAACCGCACCATGCGACTAGAAATGTAACCGTCTAGTGGTGCTGGTAATGGTAACTTACCAATTGCCACTTTTATCCCCATTTCCCACACACTAGCAACAGAAAGCCATAGTTCGTTGTTTTCATTAGCTATCTGTGCGATCGCCTCTTCATTTAAACGCTCTGGTTCAACAAACCACCATAACCAACATTGAGTATCCAATAAAAATTTCACTCTTCACTGCCCTCAAATGCTGCCAAAATATCATCTGGTAAGGGTGCATTAAAGTCTTCTGGTACTACAAAAAGTCCTTTATCTTGCCCTAAACTGTCACGTCTATTAGATGACACACTAAAAGGAACTAACTTAGCCACAGGAACACCCCGGTTAGAGATGATAATTTCCTCACCCAGTTCCACACGAGATAACAGACGTGAAAGATTTGTTTTAGCTTGATGGATATTTACAGTTTCCACTGGCTTTTTAGCTAAGTTTATAAACTAAGTTTAGTGCAATTTTCAAATTACTGCAAGATACACCAACCAACTTTGCTCCTTTGCCTCTTTGCGCGAAACTTGACTCAATGTGTAATTGCGATCGCAATTTTCCCCACAGTCCTTTCACCCTCACTATACCGATGAGCTTCTGTTAATTCTTGTAACGGATATGTGCGATCAATCACTGTCCGTAACTTCCCAGCCTCAATTAATTCCTTCAAATAACCCAAATCCTGACTATTCGGCTTTTCCAAAACAATTTTCGCCTTTTGACCAGGAAGAAACGCTGTTAAAACACTCTGTAAAATGACCTCCGGTATAGGCAAAGTTGATACATAAACCCCATTTGGCGTTAACACCTTTCTGCAATTAGAAAACGAACTTTTAGCAACCGCATCAAAAATAATATCGTACTGCACATTACCTTTTGTAAAGTCTTGTTGCGTATAGTCAATAACTAAAT
Organism: Sphaerospermopsis sp. FACHB-1094; assembly: GCF_014696195.1. Classification (NCBI taxonomy): domain Bacteria; kingdom Bacillati; phylum Cyanobacteriota; class Cyanophyceae; order Nostocales; family Aphanizomenonaceae; genus Sphaerospermopsis; species Sphaerospermopsis sp. FACHB-1094. Next base: position 17,101 of record NZ_JACJPT010000014.1, read on the forward strand.
CTGCGTTCAAAGACCTCACCAAATCCAAATTTTTAGCACTGCAAACACCAGTCACCTCAGCACCCAAAGCCTTAGCAATTTGCACCGCAAACACCCCTACACCACCCGAAGCACCATTAATCAATACCTTTTGACCTGATTTGATATTTCCCAAGTCTCGCAGAGATTGGAGAGCCGTTAACGCTGCTAATGGGACGGTGGCTGCTTGTTCATAACTCATGTTGGTGGGTTTGGCAACTGCTAAATTTTCCGGGATGGCAGCGAACTCTGCATAAGCACCCCCTGGAAAGCTGGTACTGCCATAAATAGCGTCACCTCCTTTAAAGCGCGTCACCTGTGAACCAACTGCCACCACTTCTCCAGCGACATCAAAACCAAGAATCAGGGGAAATTTGTTTCCAGTCAAAATGCTTAACATCCCTTTGCGGGTTTTCCAGTCAATGGGGTTAACACTACTAGCGTGAACCTTCACCAATAGCTGATCAGGTTTGATTTTTGGTTGTTCTACCTCTTCATATTGCAAGACTTCAGGAGAACCATAACGACGTATCACCATAGCTTTCATAAAAATTCCCATCCTTATATATATATTTGTTTGCCATAATTACAGTTTAGTCATTGCCAAAAGTTCAGCAAGACTTATTTATTTTTACCATTGCCTGTCAACTGTCACCTAACTTGAGATTATTTTTCATTCCCTATTCCCTATTCCCTATTCATCAGCATTCAGCTATCAGCAAAAATCATAAAAAACACAAATATTAGTCTGTAAATTTCCCTGTTAAAAAGCTGTGAAACCTAGACAAATTATGAAAAACTTTCAAAAAGTATAATTTCAGCAACCTGTATATTGAAATCTGAAAGTTGATTACTGATTACTGATAAATGATTACTTATTTCTATTCCCTCCCTTAAACAAAATAAGATTACTTGCAAATTATCTGCATTAAGACTATAGTATTATTAAACGATGACAGCCTTTAGCTAAAATCGGGAGCATCCAATGTGTAAGTTTATTTTGATCTCACGGAAAAAATGATCTAAGGGACTGATATGATTGAACCGCAAAGGACGCAAAGGACGCAAAGGACACAAAGGTAAGAGAGTTTAAGAGATTTTTTGGTGTTGCTACGGTTATTTTTTCAAAATTGGGATGCTCTCACTAAAATCAAACGACTCGCTGAAAGCTGATGACTGATAGCTGAATACTTACCGAAAAATTAAAAAAATATAAACTGCATTTTTATCTGAAAAAAAATGCTATTCTAGATACAGAATATAATAGACATCTTTCGGACTTAGTAAAACTTTAGGCAAAGAGTTGTAAATGTAGCTAAAATCCTGAAATTCCTTATATATTAAGACTTTCAGAAGAAAGAGATCAGGATTTGAGTACATTGTAAATGTAAGCGAAAATTAACTAAGATTTTATCCCAACCCTGACAGGTATTGGGTTTTGAATGAGTACAAAGAAATCCTGAACCCCACTTCATAAATACTCGTACCCCAACTAAAAAATACTAGCACCCATACCCGAAAAAATATTATTTAATTATTGTAATCCTTGCAGAGATGAGGATTTATATTTTTGAGTACAAACATAATAAATCCAATAAATCCTATCCTAGAGATAGCAAAAAGCCTTATGAAAAGTGCTGCTATAAATCATTTATCGCCAATCACTTAACGCTCCTTAACAAATCAGCAGCGAAAAGTGAGTGGAGGGATGAGATAGCACCATGCCTGAAGTGAAAGGAAGTCGCGGCTGTACCCGTCTACCCAAAACCCAAAGTTAACACACACCAGCCAAACTTCAAGGATTGATTGCCTGATCAATTTTGGATTTTAGATTTTAGATTTTAGATTTGGGATTTTGAATTAAATGTCACCAAAATTTAGAATCTATCATAAATTACCAAAATTGATATTATTGCCAAATTAACCCTTGGGGCAAAGAGAGTATAAACGCGACTTCAGTTCATAGGCATTGGAAGGAGCAACGGCATCTCCCACAGTGGCCATCTAGTCCACCGACGTTTGCGAAATTCAATGACACTACCGGCTACAGGACTCCTCACCTCCTCCGAACAGGAACCCAATTTCAAAGCCAAATCTGGTGGTTGCGGTTGTGATAGCAACACAGCGCCAGAAATGGACGAAAAACTCAAAGCACGCATCGCCAACCATCCCTGTTACAGCGAAGAAGCGCATCACCATTATGCACGGATGCACGTTGCTGTTGCTCCTGCTTGCAATATTCAATGTAACTATTGTAACCGCAAGTATGACTGCGCTAACGAAAGCCGTCCGGGAGTAGTTAGCGAACTACTAACACCAGAAGAAGCTGCACATAAAGTATTAGTTGTAGCGAGTAAAATTCCCCAAATGACAGTTTTGGGAATTGCTGGACCTGGTGATCCTTTAGCAAACCCCGAAAAAACATTTCGTACCTTTGAGTTGATTGCAGATAAAGCACCAGATATTAAGCTTTGTTTATCAACCAACGGTTTGATGCTACCAGAATACATCGATCGCATCAAACAATTAAATATAGATCATGTTACCATCACCCTTAACACCATTGACCCAGAAATAGGCGCACAAATTTATTCTTGGGTTCACTATAAACGCAAACGTTATAGAGGTGTAGAAGGTGCGAAAATTCTGCTAGAAAAGCAGATGGAAGGATTGCAAGCTTTAAAAGAAGCTGACATTTTGTGTAAAGTTAATTCTGTGATGATTCCCGGAATTAATGATCAACACTTGGTAGAAGTTAACAAAATGATTCGTGAGAATGGTGCATTCCTGCACAATATCATGCCGCTAATTTCTGCCCCAGAACATGGTACACATTTTGGTTTAACTGGTCAACGTGGACCAACAAACAAAGAACTGAAAGAAGTACAGGATCAATGTTCTGGTAACATGAAAATGATGCGTCACTGTCGCCAGTGTCGTGCCGATGCGGTAGGATTATTAGGAGAAGACCGCAGCCAGGAATTTACTAAAGAGAAATTCTTGGAAATGTCCCCAGAATATGACTTAGAAAAACGTCAAGAAGTACAGGAAGGAATTGAGAAATTTAGAGCAGAAATTAAACTAGCGAAAGAGAAAGTTAAGGCTGAAAAACAAACAGCTACTAAGGAAAAAATTCTCGTTGCAGTTGCCACTAAAGGCGGTGGTTTAGTTAACCAACACTTCGGACACGCGAAGGAATTTCAAGTTTACGAAGTTGATGGAAATGAAGTTCGTTATGCAGGACATCGGCGAATTGATCAATATTGTCAAGGTGGATACGGTGAAGAAGCAACCGCAGACCATATAATGAAAGCAATTGCTGATTGCAAAGCGGTTTTAGTTTCCAAAATTGGCAACTGTCCTAAAGAGAAACTGCACGCAGCCGGCATACAGACTGTTGAAGCTTACGATGTAATCGAAAAAGTTGCTTTAGAGTTTTACGAGCAGTATGTAAAGGCGAAATAGTAATGAATATTTAGGAAGTCAAAAGGAGCCAGTGCGTTGGGCGGCTCTGCCGACTTGAAGCAACTGGCGTTCAAAAGTTTGAAGAATACTGTTCTTTTTACTTCTCACTTTTGCCTTCTCTATTTACCCATTACTACAGCCCAAAACCTCAAAGGAGAATAATCATGGCTTACACAATTACTAGCCAGTGTATTTCCTGTAATCTTTGTGTGTCTGTATGTCCTAATGGTGCAATTCAAGAAGTTGAAGGTAAGCACGTAATTGATTCTGAAAAGTGTACAAACTGCGCCAATACTATTTACACAGTTCCTCAATGTAAAGCAGTTTGTCCTACAGCTAGTGGTTGTGTAGAAGAATCAAAAGATTATTGGGAAATGTGGTTTGCTACTTATAACCGCGTGATTGCAAAATTAACCAATAAACAAGATTATTGGGAACGCTGGTATAACACTTATTCCCAAAAGTTAGCGGAACAATTGAAAAAACAACAAGCAGCGATTTAGGTGACAGGTGACAGGTGACAGGTGACAGGTGACAGTAAAGAAGTTTTTAGCAATTACCAATTACCAATTACCTATCACCAATTACCCAAATCCAATAAGTAATAAATCATAACTAAGTAAATAGTGAGTGAAATGTTAAAGAATTGCATCTATCTCGATAATAATGCAACCACAAAAGTAGATCCTCAAGTTGTCGAGGCGATGCTACCTTACTTGACGGACTACTATGCCAACCCTTCTAGTATGCACACTTTTGGCGGTCAATTAGCTAAAGATGTGAAAGTAGCTAGAGAAAATGTTGCAGCTTTATTGGGAGCAGAAGATTCATCGGAAATTGTCTTTACAAGTTGTGGTACTGAAGGTGATAATGCAGCTATTAGAGCAGCGTTATTAGCTCAACCAGATAAACGCCACATCATCACTTCCCAGGTAGAACATCCGGCTGTTTTAAATGTCTGCAAACAGTTAGAAACTCAAGGTTATCAAGTTACTTATTTGTCTGTTAATAATAAGGGACAAATAGACTTGAATGAGTTGGAAGCTTCCCTCACTGGCAACACTGCTTTAGTAACAGTAATGTATGCCAATAATGAAACTGGCACAATTTTTCCAATTGAAGAAATTGGTGCTAGAGTTAAAGAATATGGAGCTATTTTTCACGTTGATGCAGTACAAGCTGTAGGTAAAGTACCCTTGAATATGAAGACCAGTACAATTGATATGTTAACCATATCTGGTCATAAAATTCACGCTCCCAAGGGTATTGGTGCTTTATATGTAAAACGTGGTGTGAGATTCCGTCCTTTCTTAATCGGTGGACATCAAGAAAGAGGACGTAGAGCAGGTACAGAAAATGTTCCCGGAATTATCGCTTTAGGCAAAGCTGCGGAACTGGAACTGTTACACTTAGAAGAGGCGACAAAGAGAGAAAGAAAATTGCGCGATCGCCTCGAACAAAGTTTACTTGCTAAGATTCCTGATTGTCAAGTAAACGGTGATGTAAATAATAGATTGCCTAACACTTCTAATATCGGTTTCAAGTATATTGAAGGTGAAGCAATTCTGTTACTTTTGAATAAGCATGGTATTTGTGCTTCCTCTGGTTCTGCTTGTACTTCGGGTTCTCTTGAACCATCTCACGTTTTACGAGCAATGGGTTTACCCTACACTACTTTACATGGTTCAATTCGTTTCAGTCTTTGTCGCTACACCACTGAGGAAGAAATTGATCAAGTAATTGCAGTCATGCCAGAAATTGTTGAAAAACTACGTGCATTATCTCCCTTCAAAAATGATGATGCAAGTTGGTTACAACAACATGGGCAAACTTTAGTAAATAGGTAATGGGTAATAGGTAATGGGTAATAGCAAATATATTGTTTCAATTACCAATTACCAATTACCAATCACCAATTACCAATCATCAATCCAAAATCTAAAATCCAAAATCCAAAATTAACTATGTGGGACTACACTGATAAGGTATTAGAATTATTTTACGAACCCAAAAACCAAGGCGCAATTGAAGATAATCATGAACCTGGTGTAAAGGTTTCTGTGGGTGATGTAGGAAGTATCGCTTGTGGTGATGCTTTAAGATTACATTTGAAAATTGAAGAAGCAACCGATAAAATTCTTGATGCTCGTTTTCAAACCTTTGGTTGTACCAGTGCGATCGCTTCTTCTAGTGCTTTAACTGAAATGGTTAAAGGTCTAACTTTAGATGCAGCTTTGCAGGTAACAAATAAGGAAATCGCTGCATATTTGGGCGGTTTACCTGAAGCGAAAATGCACTGTTCTGTTATGGGTCAGGAAGCTTTAGAAGCTGCGATTTATAACTATCGTGGTATTCCTTTAGCGGCACATGATGACGATGATGAAGGTGTCCTAATCTGTAGCTGTTTTGGAATAACTGATGCTAAGATCAAGAAAGCAGTAAGACAGAATAACCTTTTCAGTGCAGAACAGGTAACAAATTATGTAAAAGCTGGTGGCGGATGCGGTTCTTGTTTAGCGAAGATTGATGATATAATAAAAGAAGTTAAGCAAGAGTATGAGAAAGAAATCGCCAGTAAAAATAGCGCAACAGCTAACAAAGAAATTTCCACAGTAGGGCAACAAAAACCATTAACTAATGTGCAAAAAATCGCCCTAATTCAAAAAGTATTAGATGAAGAAGTCCGACCTGTTTTAATCGCCGATGGGGGAGATGTTGAACTTTACGATATTGAAGGCGATAAGGTAAAAGTAATTCTGAAAGGTGCTTGTGGTTCATGTCCAAGTAGCACTGCAACTTTGAAGATTGCGATTGAATCGAGATTGCGCGATCGCGTTAACAAAAACATCATTGTTGAAGAAGTTTAGTCACAATTGACAATTGAGAATTGACAATTGACAACTAACAAAACAGTAATTCTTACAACCCAATAAACACTATGAACACAACACAAAATCTATGTTTGGTAGAGCGATCGCCTCCATAAGCTGCGACGTTCTATTACACGCTCACTGCCGTAGATACAAGGCGTGAGAAACCAACAAACAAAAGACCAGTAAACCACTAATACTAGGAACTAGGAACAATGAGCGACGAAAAAATTAGACAGATAGCATTCTACGGCAAGGGCGGTATCGGTAAATCTACCACCTCTCAAAACACCCTCGCAGCTATGGCTGAAATGGGTCAACGCATTCTCATCGTAGGTTGTGACCCTAAAGCTGACTCTACCCGTTTGATGCTTCACTCTAAGGCTCAAACCACAGTATTACACTTGGCTGCTGAAAGAGGTGCTGTAGAAGACCTCGAACTCCATGAAGTAATGTTGACCGGTTTCCGTGGTGTTAAGTGCGTTGAATCTGGTGGTCCAGAACCCGGTGTAGGTTGTGCAGGTCGTGGTATTATCACCGCTATTAACTTCTTGGAAGAAAACGGTGCTTACACAGACTTAGACTTCGTTTCCTACGACGTATTAGGTGACGTTGTATGTGGTGGTTTCGCTATGCCTATCCGTGAAGGTAAAGGGGGGTTGTTTAGGGTTTTTGTTGGTGCAATTGTTTGAGGACTTTTGTTTTTTTGTTCCCTATTTTTGCCCTGGGATTTTTTGGGGAAATGGGGTTTTTGTTTGGGTTTTATGGTTTTGTTTACCCTATTTTTTACCTTGTGTCAAGGGGGATACATGATTTTTGCTAAATTGGTTACTGGTTACTCATTGGTTATTTTACAGTGATATTTGATTGTGAATAAACCATCAGAAATACAGCAAAATAAAACAAAAATAAAACATTTATTACATTTTGTTAAAAATGCCGATTCTCCCAGTTATCCTTTACATACATATATAATTATAGTGTATAATATATTCTTGTAAATTTTTATTATATTTTGACAGTCAAATGGAAGATACACGCAATAAAATTATCAGTTTTGTTGAATATGCTCGCCAGTTGAAGGGTGATGAAAAAGGAGAAGCACAGGTATTTTGCGATCGCCTATTTCAAGCATTCAACCATCAAGGTTATAAAGAAGCAGGAGCAGAATTAGAATATCGGGTAAAAGTTAAAGGAAAGTCTACCAAATTTGCTGATTTACTTTGGCGACCTCGGTTACTAATGGAAATGAAAAAACGGGGTGAAAAACTAGAAAGACACTATCAACAAGCCTTTGAATATTGGCTGGAATTAGTTCCCCATCGTCCACAATATGTAATTCTTTGTAACTTTGATGAATTTTGGATTTATGACTTTGATATTCAATTACAAGAACCATTAGATAAAGTAACATTAGAAGATTTACAAAATCGTTATACCGTCTTAAACTTCCTATTTCCTGAAAATCGTAAACCGCTATTCAATAACAACTTAGTTGACGTTACACGCAAAGCAGCAGATAACGTTGCTCAAGTTTTTAATCGCTTAGTGGAAAGAAGAGAAAAAAAAGACATTGCCCAAAAATTTATTCTTCAGTGCGTTGTTGCCTTATTTGCAGAAGATATTGATTTGTTACCTAGAGGATTATTTAGTGAATTTTTAGATGATTGTCGTACTAATAAAATCAGTTCTTATGATTTAATTGGTGGACTTTTTAATCAAATGGGAAGTGACCGTCCTGCACCTCAAGATAGCCGTTATCGAGATGTACCATATTTTAATGCTGGTTTATTCTCTAAAGTTGAACCAATCTCACTGACAAGAGGCGAACTTGATTTATTAGCATCAGCAGCGTCAGAAAAATGGTCAAAAGTAGAACCTGCTATTTTTGGGACATTATTTGAATCTAGCATGGGCAAAGAAGAACGTCATGCTTTAGGCGCACATTATACCAGTCCCGCAGACATTCAAAAAGTAGTTTTACCCACAATTGTTAGACCCTGGCAACAAAGAATTGATGCAGCCAATAAGCTAAATGAATTACTAGCACTCAGACAGGAATTAATTAATTTCAAAGTCCTTGATCCAGCCTGTGGTAGTGGTAATTTCCTTTATGTTGCCTATAGAGAAATCAAGAGATTAGAAGCCAGTTTATTAAACAAAATCCATGATAATTTCAGTCTGCGAACTACATCTAGTATAGGTACAATATCTTTAGTAAAAACAAACCAATTTTATGGATTAGATATTAAACCATTTGCTGTAGAACTAGCAAAAGTAACTTTAATGATTGCTAAAAAATTAGCATTAGATGAAGAAAATCAGCTACTTAATGTAGCACAAACCAGTTTATCTTTAGAAATGGATCGCGCCCTTCCTCTGGATAATTTGGATCAAAATATTCGCTGTGATGATGCTTTATTTTGTGATTGGGTAAAAGCAAATGCAATTATTGGCAACCCTCCCTATCAATCAAAAAACAAAATGCAGCAAGAATATGGAGAAGATTATGTTAGTCAACTAAGAGAAAAATATCAAGAAGTACCAGGAAGAGCAGATTATTGTGTTTATTGGTTTCGTCGTACCCATGATGAATTAAGCACAGGTGGACGCGCTGGACTGGTTGGTACAAATACCATCCGTCAAAATTACTCCCGTGAAGGCGGTTTAGATTATATAGTCAATAATGGTGGAACAATTACCGAAGCAGTTTCTACTCAAGTTTGGTCAGGTAGTGCAGTTGTTCATGTTTCCATTGTTAATTGGATCAAAGGTGAAGAATCAGGTCAAAAGAAATTATATACTCAAGTTGGAGATGATGTAGATAGTCCTTGGGAAGTTGTAGAACTTGAGAAAATTAACTCTTCTTTATCTGCAAAACTTGATGTTACTCAAGCAAAAAAACTTTTAGTTAATATCAACTCAGGAGCTTGTTATCAAGGACAAACTCACGGACATAAAGGATTTTTACTCACTGCACAACAAGCGAAAATAATTGCTAAAGATGAATCTTCTCAATCTGTAATTCATCCTTACTTAATAGGCAATAGTCTATTAGGGAATTATAAAAGTCTTACATCTCGCTACTGTATTGATATGAATCATTGTCAAGATTCTGTTTCAGCTATGAAACATAGCCTAGCATTTGAACATATTCAGAAAAATGTTTTTCCAACCATAGAAAAGAATGCTAATGATGAGAGAAAACAAACTGGTAAAGAGAATGGTCCACGTCAATCACACTTTCGTCATTGGTGGAGATTTTGGAGAGGAAGGCCGGAAATGTTGGAGAAAATTTCTCTCATTCCGAGATATGTTGCTTGTGCAAGAGTAACTAAACGTCCAATTTTTGAGTTTGTTAGTTCTTCAATACATCCTAATGATGCTCTGCAAGTATTCCCGTTATCAGATGATTATTCTTTCGGAATTTTACAATCTGATATTCATTGGCAATGGTTTAATGAAAGATGCTCAACTTTAAAAAGAGATTTTCGCTATACTTCTGATACTGTTTTTGATTCTTTTCCTTTTCCTCAAAATCCCAAATTATCACAGGTGAAGAAAGTAGCCGCAGCAGCAGTTAAATTACGAGAGTTAAGACAACAAATTATGACAGAAAATAAATGGAGTTTACGCGAACTTTATCGCACCCTAGAAATACCAGGAAAAAACCGTCTTCGCACAGCACATGAAGAACTTGACAAAGCAGTTCGTGAGGCTTATGGTATGGAAAAAACAAAAGATGTATTAAAGTTTTTGCTGGAATTAAATTTTGAAGTCGCAGATAGAGAAGCAAAAAATTTACCTGTAATAGCTCCTGGTTTACCTCCCTGTGTAACTGATGCTAGTGAGTTTATTACAGATGATTGTGTGAAAATGCCAGATTGAAATTTAATGTTTTACATAAGGGATCGCTTTTCTGGTGTGTAGGTTGTGGAGAGCGATCGCTTTTGGGTGTTGTGGTTTGAGTGCGATCGCTTTTCCGGTGTGTGGTTTGTGAGGTGCGTTAGCGAAGCTTACCGCAGGTATCGCATTTCCGATGTTGTAGTTTGTAGGTGCGATCGCTTCCACTAAAAACGGTATAATACTTGTATTCTCAAGGATAAAGATAATGGAAATTGAAGAATTTAAAGCAATAATCAAAGAAAGTATCCGCGAAGTTTTGCGAGAAGAAAGAATGTTATTGTGTCAAATTCTCATACCCTATGTAAGTGACGAAGAACAAGAAGAACTAGATGAAATGTTTGGTTCACCATCAGATTATGAAGATGAAGAATTGGTTGATATGACAGAGTGGGTAAAACATGGCCATAAAATTTCGTAAGAATGCTGTTAAGTTTTTAGAAAAGGCAAATCTTGAAGATGCTAAGAAGATTCAAGAAAAAATATCTCAACTTCTAGCTTTTGTCGAAGAACAAGCCATTATTCCCTTTACAGAACTTGATATTAAAAAGATGAAGGGAGAGTGGGAAGGATTTTATAGATTACGTATTGGTAAAATCAGAATAGTTTTGACAGCTAATACACAATCTGGTGAAGTTGAAATTTTCACAATTGGTACAAGAGGAGATGTTTATAAATAAAGACTTTTCCGATGTTGTGGTTTGTGGAGTGCGTTAGCGAAGCTTACCGAAGGTATTGCATTTCTGATGTTGTGGTGTGGTTTTGATGGGTATTCAAGCAGATATGATATCACTTTACTTTTTTGGGAATGTCCTATAAGTTAAATCCCAATTTCTATTCGGCATTGCTGTAAAGTCTTCTCGATAATTGCGATTAGAAAACTGACGGAAAATTTCACCACCGATATATTGAGTATTCATCAAAAATTTACCAAGATCCAATCGTGAAAATTTTTGAGCTTCATACCGACTTTTAACATAATCAGGAAACTGTTGAACTACAAATAGCAACCAAAAATAAGTGGTATACGTAGAGGAAAAAAGACATCTCGAAACATAAATGTTTCTATATGGATAAGTGAAATTACTAAATCTGTTAAATGATATAGTTCTTTATATATCTGATTTACAGCGTTAAATAGCGGATTATATTTAAATGCACTGATGCCGCAGTTTAATCACTGTGTAATCGTTAAGTAATTATGCATAGGATGTGCAAAGGGTTATATCCCTTTTTGAATAAGCTCATCATCTACTTCGATTACAAGTTTCATCAAATCAATTTCTTCTGTCACTTTTGCACTCCGACCAAAAATTTACACTACACATTATAATTGTAAAAGTTTTTAGTAAACATGAGGATCTTTTGCTATGTCACTTTTAAAGCTACTACAGACGCTCATTTCCGGTACTCATAATCCTGAATTGGATGCGGCGCGAATAAATCATGACAGCTTGCCTCAAAGCGAATATTTTCAGGGTGAAAAACTTTCAAAAGACCAATTGGAAAGGGATAAACAGATAACTTCTCAAAGAGGTTATCAATTGGGGCGGAGTTTGATAGCAGCTATCGAAGAACATTACTCTGCTCCAGAACAACAGCGAGTTATTAATAATCTTGTGAAAGCAATAGTATACCTTGGTAATAACGCCAGGATATTTCCTGATATGGACTATAAGGATATTTGGTACACAGATTACTATGATCTAATTGAATTAGCGAAAGATATGGGTTTAGGGGATCGTACTTTACCTCACTGGCCTGAAGAATCAAATTCCTTTAATCGCTATCTAGAACTGACTACTTCTGATTTGGTTCAAATATTTCTGGGTTTTTTAGAAGAAGCTTTGCTTGATGAGTATAAATTTGGGGCAGATTTAGATAGCTGGGTTAGGTACTTATTAAGAGAAACGTTAAAATCGAGACAGCGTTTAGCTCGTGAACAACAAAAGCAGGACGAAGCTTTGCGCTTTTCTCCTACAATCTTCAAAACAACTCAGCAGAATAAAAGCAATAACAGTAAGTAAGACATATAAACGTTAAAAGGTCTTCTGGTATTGTAGTTTGTTGAGAGCGATAGCGAAACGCGACCCAAGAATCCCATTTCCGGTATTGTGGTTTATGGGTGCGATACCTTCGGTAAGCTTCGCTAACGCTTTTTTGGTGTTTGGTTATATCCGTGCTGTGCTAACACATTCAGAATATAGTGATCCGATTTGATTCATGAATTTTTCGTAGAGGCAGGGAACAGGGAACAGGGAACAGGGAACAGGAAAGAAGGCTGTCAGTATTTATGGTGAGCGAAGCCGAACCATGTACGGAGTTCTGTTCAAAAATCAAATATTAGTCCTATATGATGAAGGAAAGTGGAAAGAATAATGCAAACTTTAAACCTTGAAAAAACCATTAATGCTTGGTCATCCATTGCCGAAAACGTCTTTTTTACTCACACAGAAGAGGAATATGAACACTTAGTTGATATACTAGATTCTCTGATAGATCAAGTTGGTGAAGATGAAAATCATCCTCTTGCATCTCTGATGGAAGTCATAGGAGTTTTAATTGAAAACTATGAAAATGAACATATTCCTGAACTGCATATTCCTGAACTGTAGGAAATTATTAATTGACTATCCACCATTTTCCATCATCCAAACTAACATCCCTAAAATTTCATCTACAGGAGGTAAAGGATAATCAGCTAAATCAATAGTTACAATATCACCCTCTAACTTTAAAAATCGCCATTGTGTACCGCTACTAATTGCACCATAAACAATACTAAGAGGATTATGTTTAGCAAGATTAAATCTCTGTGCAGCTACCATCTCTGCAATACACTGTCCAAACCCAGTTCTTAAATCTGCTTTTTTGGCTTCTACAATCACAATTACAGGTGCTTCAATTTCCAACACTTCAGGAGAACGACTTAACAGAAAGTCACATATTCCATTTAATCCCACCGACTCATCAACTGTAAAATCTTCACCAGAAAATAAACTAATTTGCCGATTTAAAATTCTTCTTACTTCTAACAAAACTGGATAAATAATCCCTTCAGAACGTGCTTTTTCACTAGCAGAAGCAGCAAGGGGTAAACTTTCTGCTAAATATGCTGTTAACGTCGTAGAAGGTTCAATTTTGGCAACTTCAGGAATAAAACGCCCACCTTCCTGAGTTTTTAACCCAAAAGCTTCTTTAACCTTACCTATAGATGTAAATTGACTATAAGACATATCTTGTAACATTCCTAGTTTTATAAAATTATTTTTGCGCCTCAGTGTCTGTGAGTGAGGCTAATATCTTATCTTAACTCAATTTTCATCAAACTGTGTCCCATCTGCAATTTCAATCTTTCATTCTCAATTCTTAACCTCTCATTTTCCTGTTCCAACATTATTACCATCTCTTGCAATTCTTCAACTTTCGATTTTTTCTTAATTGCTTCCTCAATTGCAACCTTCCGATTTTCCAAACTAAACCACTTCTGATAAATGGATGTGTGCATATTCACAGAATGACCCAAATTATCAGCCGCCGCTTTAATAGGAATCCCCATTAAATGCGCTCGAATTGCCCAAGCGTGACGTAAATCATAAGGTTGAAAATTCACACCCACAAATCTAAACCATCTATCTGTACCATGTCGCGCAGCGTTGATTTCTTTACTCGTTATTTTATCTTGAATTTTCAATTTCAATAATTCAATTGCTTCTAAATCTGTTTTTAAATTAAACTCTTCTACCCAACGAGGATATAATGGTAAAGCTTCCCTTTCTCCGGTTTTACATTCTTCATTAACTCGCCATGTATTCATGGTATTATCGGCAGATAACCACCAATCTAAATCCGGTTTCACAAAAATTTCAATCGGTCTTAAACCATAAGTTGCTAACATTCCATAAACCCATCTCCACAATTTCCAATTGTTTCTATCTTCTCTAGTTGTTAACTTACTTGGTCGGTTAATGGCGTAATTTTCAAACTTCAAATATTCTTTTTCAATTTCCACATCAGTGGGTATATCGCGTTTACGTTTTGCAGTAGGTTTAATTTTTAAATTGCTTAATTCAGGAACTTCTAAACCAGAACATTTACACAAAACCCGAATTACTTTAATCAATTCATTTTTCACACTATCAGAAGATTGGCAATTTTGCACAGCTTCGATAAAATTAGCATCTATCGCTAGTTTATCCTTGGGTAAATGCTTTTGAGCAATATAAAAATAACTGCTAAAAGTATTTTCACTTTTTAAAGTTTTTTTCCGAGTTTGGAAATAACGTTTCTCAAAATCTGCAATTAAATCACCAATGGTTTTTAAACTAGCTTTAATTCGAGTTTTTCCTAAATATTTATCATTCCAGTGAAATTGCCTTCTAGCAATTAACTTTCCTAATTCATAAGCCTCTTCTTCCGCAGTATTCAACCCATCAAAATTAAAAGGAATACCCAAAGAAATATCATATTGTTTTGTACCACTAGCATTTTTATCAATATCCCCTGGTTTAATAGGTAAAGTGCATCTCAACTGTAAAGAATTGCCAGATTTGCGGATATAAACACCAACATTAGCCGCTTTTAATCTACCATTAATTGCTTTTAATTCTGTAGTTAATTTTGCCGTTAGATGATTTTCTTGTTCATTTACTGCTTGCATTCTACCTAAATATCCCCCATCGGTAATAGCTGTTTGGTGAAAATCGGCAAATGCTTCCTGTGTTCTGTCCATACCCTAGATTTACCCTAATAAAAAAACCGTTCACTCTAGACAATGATTACCGCAAACATAGTCTAAAATGAACATTCTACAGCTATTTTTATGAGATAAATAATCTTTGCCGTGAAGGTAAAGCACAAGAAATCTACATCGTTACCTCTGGTGAAATGATGGCGATGTACGCTGCAAACAACATCGCTCGTGGTATTTTGAAATATGCACACTCCGGTGGTGTACGTTTAGGTGGTTTGATCTGTAACAGCCGTAAAACTGACCGGGAACACGAACTCATCGAAACCTTGGCTAAACGTTTGAACACCCAAATGATTCACTTCGTACCTCGTGACAACATCGTTCAACACGCAGAATTGCGTCGTATGACCGTTAACGAGTACGCTCCTGACAGCAACCAAGCTAACGAATACCGTGCATTAGCTAAGAAGATCATCGAAAACAAGAACCTCACCATTCCTACCCCAATAGAAATGGATGAATTAGAAGCTCTGTTGATCGAATACGGTATTCTTGACGATGATTCTAAGCACGCTGAAATCATTGGTAAGCCCGCTTCTGCAACCAAGTAGTATTCAGTAATTGAGGAATAGGAAAAAGGAAAACTCTACATCACTTCCTTTTTACCTTCCTCCCCAAGCGTGGGGATTAACTTCCCCTTCTCTACCTAAACAATATCTAAAAGAGCTAATAGAGGCCAGACATGACTCCTCCAGACAACAAGAAGATTGTTGAAGAAAGAAAAGAACTGATTAAAGACGTTCTTAAAGCTTATCCCGAAAAGGCTGCTAAGAAGCGCGAAAAGCACCTGAATGTACACGAAGAAGGTAAAACAGATTGTGGTGTTAAATCTAACATCAAATCCTTACCTGGTGTAATGACCGCTCGTGGTTGTGCTTATGCAGGTTCTAAGGGTGTGGTTTGGGGTCCTATTAAGGACATGATCCACATCAGCCATGGTCCTGTAGGTTGCGGTTACTGGTCTTGGTCTGGTCGTCGTAACTACTACTTAGGTACAACTGGTGTTGATACCTTCGGTACTATGCACTTCACTTCTGACTTCCAAGAACGCGACATCGTGTTCGGTGGAGACAAGAAGTTATTGAAACTGATCGAAGAATTAGAAGAATTATTCCCCTTAAACCGTGGTGTTTCCGTTCAATCTGAATGTCCCATCGGTCTAATTGGGGATGACATCGAAGCGGTTTCTAAGACAGCTGCTAAAAAACTCGGTAAACCCGTTATTCCTGTACGTTGCGAAGGTTTCCGTGGTGTGTCTCAGTCCTTGGGTCACCACATCGCTAACGACCAAATCCGTGACTGGGTATTCCCCAGAGCAGACAAAGCTAAGAAAGACGGTACTCTCAAGTTTGAAGGTACTCCTTACGACGTAGCAATCATCGGTGACTATAACATCGGTGGTGACGCTTGGGCAAGCCGTATCTTATTAGAAGAAATTGGTTTGCGTGTTGTTGCTCAGTGGTCTGGTGACGGTACTATCAATGAGATGTTGTTGACTCCTAATGTGAAGATCAACCTCATCCACTGCTATCGTTCTATGAACTATATCAGCCGTCACATGGAAGAAGCTTATGGTATTCCCTGGATGGAGTATAACTTCTTCGGTCCTACCAAGATTGCTGAATCTTTAAGAGCGATCGCTGCTAAATTTGATTCTAAGATCCAAGAAAACGCTGAGAAAGTTATTGCTAAATATCAGCCTTCTATGGATGCGATCGTTGCTAAGTACCGTCCTCGTTTGGAAGGTAAGACAGTTGCAATGATGGTTGGTGGTTTACGTCCCCGTCACGTTGTACCCGCTTTCCAAGATTTGGGTATGAAGTTGGTAGGTACTGGTTATGAGTTCGCTCATAATGACGACTATAAACGTACTACTCACTACATTGAAAACGGTACTATCGTTTATGACGACGTAACCGCTTTTGAATTTGAAGAGTTTGTTAAAGCTCTGAAGCCAGACTTAATTGCTTCTGGTGTGAAAGAGAAGTATGTATTCCAAAAGATGGGTCTTCCTTTCCGTCAAATGCACTCTTGGGATTACTCCGAACTTGATGATGTTTGTTGAAAGGTGCGGTAATTTCAGGTTTTTGAATTGGGGAATTTTGAGATTTTAATTTTTAGATTAAATTGATTTTATTATGTTCTAATATAACATTGTTTATGGATAACTGCAAGTGGTAAATGTTTGATTTTATCAGTGTTTGAGGGAATTGCTTAATTTTGTTGTTTGGTGATTTGGTAAAATTGGATAATTTTTAAAATTGGATTTTTTTAGACTAAATAGTAGGGTGGGTTTAACGAGTGTAGCTGTCATGGGTAAATTATCTTTAGTTTTCTTGATTTTATCATTGAGTATTTGAGAAAGTGCGTTAGCGAAGCGCACCGAAGGTATCGCACTATAACTTCGCTCGGCTAATTTAGTAGCTGTTCTCGCATCTGCACCACTTTCAACTATCACAATCACCTCAACCATTGACCTCTCCTTCTGATACCCAATCTTCCCCTTCAGCATCCCAAAATTCACCTGTTGTTAAAGTTTCTTTTGCCCATTCTATATCAGGATGTTCATCCAAACGTTTAGCAACTGTAAAACCTGATTTACTGTTATTTAAAATGTGGACTTGAGAAGGTGCAAGTGCATCAATTATATAAGGAGAATGGGTAGAAAAAATAATTTGTAGGTTAGGATTTTCTGCGATAATTTCTTTAAAAACTGTCATTAATTGACGTTGTGCCTGGGGATGAAGTCCCTGTTCCACATCATCTAATAATACTAAATTAGGTTGAGTAGGATTCATTAATACAGTTAATAATCCTAAAGTTAACATTGTTCCTTCGCTAATTGCATGGGCGGGAATACGTTCACCTGTATTCATATCTAAAACTACTTCTTGTCCGGTCATTTCCTGAGTTTGATCATAGGAAATAGAGCGACCATCAACTTCTATTAAACGTTGACGAATGACTGGAACTTTTGCCCGTCTAATACCAATTTTTTGGACATTTGGGACAACTTTTTTTAACATTTCTTCTATGATTTGAAATTTATCTGGTGCTTCATCACGGAGAAAATCTAAGGTAGGTGCTAATCCTGATCCATCAAATTCTACTCTGGGGGTAATTTCATCACTGTAAGCTGGTTTGGCGAGATTATTGGCAGCTAATTTGAGATAAACTGTATGTCGTAAAGACTTACGAATTACATCTGGAGAATTACTGAAAGAACTTGTCCATCCTGCTAAATTTTCTTTTGTTTCATTTATTATATATGATGCTGTGGGATGCCAATAATCATTATTTTCTTGTTTCCAATTATAGGCAGCTTGCCAATTTTGGCGATTTTTATAACCCCAAAACCACTTGCAGTAACAGACATATCTTTTTCACCAATTGTTGTAATAAATTGGGGCAATTTATCATACTGAAAAATATTTTTAAAGGGTGAGGCAGTTAGTCTGCTGAGATTATGTAATGCTTGGAGAACGCTGGTTTTACCAGCACTATTTTTTCCTACAAGTCCATGTAATTGGGAGTTATCGAAACTAAACTCTGTTGATTTATGGCTTTTGAAATTATGAAGATTTAGGCTTTGTAACATATTGTTGGTTTTATTTGTTCTCTTTTTATTTGAATCCCTTGAGGTGCTTTTATTTCTTTCATTGATGTTATCCATTGTATAGATTGATTTCTAGATGTAATATATTAAGATTAACTTCAATCATAATTTGCATGATGAATTGTTTCTATCTAAATATTAGATTAACATAGTATAACACAGCACTAAGTTATCCTATTATGCCTTAACAAAAATATACACTTAACCACCAATCAAGATGAGGATTAGTCTGTAACTTGGGTTAAGCAACAATACAACCCAAGATTATTTAAAAAAACAATAAATCACATCCTGTAAATCCTCAAATCCTGGACATCCTGATTCAGACAAATGCTACAATTAACAAATCACCACAAGGAGTAAAAAACTATGCCCATCATGACAATTAAAGATGTGGAAAAACTGCAAAGTGCTATCAATGATGCAGGTTTAGATTATGATCTAGAATTAGAAAATGGGAGCATTTCTATTGTGGGTCCATCGGATATCGTTTCTAGTGAAATTGGTATTCTTTTTAGCCGACTATTAGCAAACTGGGTTTATCCCCGTCGTTTAGGAAGAGTTTTTGATTCTGCGGGTGGTTTTATTTTACCAGATAGCAATTTAACAGCACCAGATGTTTCTTTTGTGCGTGCTGCAAGGTTGCGTCAAAGTCCCCGTTATTTTGGTGAACTTGTGCCTGATTTAGTAGTAGAAATTAAATCTCAAAGTGATAGAATTAAAACCTTAGAAAAAAAAGTTATCAATTTTATTAATTTGGGTGCAGTGGTGGGAATTTTAATTGATCCTGATGAAGAAACTGTTACGGTTTATCGTTCTCAAGGTGAACCGGTCGTTTTTAACAACAATGATGTTTTAACTATTCCTGAACTTTTACCAGGTTGGGAATTACCTATTTCTGAATTATGGCCTCCTGTTTTTACTGAGGAAGAAATAGAAAGTTAGTTTTAGTTGATTTTTAAATTATGTTTAAGTTGGTAAGGTGTGTAAAACAGATAAGTTAGTAAGAAAATGATTAAATTTATAATCTTTATCATCTGATTATAATCTGACACACCTTTAGGCAAAAGTTAAGAAATAAACGAACCACAGAGAACACAGAGAAATGAGGTTTTAAGAGAGATTTTCATAATTCTTTCTTGGTGGAAATCTTCATATTCTTTTGTTTTCCTTTAATCAGGAAAAGCTAAACCAGTGCGCGGATCACGAATATATAAACCTAGTGTTAAACTCCGCATTACTTCATCCCAAACAGGTGTTAATTGTTCTGCTTGATCCGCCCAATAATCAAAGGTAATTAAACATTGAATATTAGAACCTAAACCTACACAAATTCTAGAATATGCTTCTCTAGGTTCTGCTTGGGTATCAATAAATTTAATTTGTCCCCACATGATTTTTGCTGTTTGGCGTTTAACTTGTATGATTTCCCCTGTTTCAATGACATCACGCTTATCATCTTCTATGATTTTTTTTAAGGTGCGTTTGAGGGGGAATAATGTCCAATCATTGGGGGGTAAATGATTATAGGAAATTTCTAAACAACAATCATCATTAGGTGGTTTTTTATCTGTGAATTTAAAGGATTTTTCTTTGGGTTCAAATACCCAATCTTGGGGAACATTAAACCGCACTGCACCCCTACCAGCGACAAATATTTTATAATCTTCAGGTCCTTCCCAGTGATGGTTTGGATCTAGTTCGAGGGTTTCTTTAATCCATTGCAGGTTGCTTTTTTTACGCTTGGACATAATTTTCATGTTCTCCTTTGTTTCTAGATTTAAGATTCGAGTTTAATTTTCTGTTTCTGTCTCTAATTCTACACCTTCATATAATAATTCAATGGGAAATTCAAATTCAATGCTTGATAATGTAATTATATCTCCAGTCGTGTAGGGATAGTAAAGCCACATTCTCCCTTCTCCTCGACAATAACGCTCAACATATATTCTTTCCGAATCAATTAAAATATATTCTTGTAGGGAGGGAATTGTTAAATAATATCTGAATTTTTCTCCTTTATCTTTATTGGTTGTACTGGGAGAAAGCACCTCTACAATTAATTGCGGATGTTGAATAAATTTGCGAGCGTTGATATCTTCATGGTGACAACTAACAACAAGATCAGGATAGAAGTAGATGCTGTTGGGATTAACTTGTACTTTGACATCTGATACGTTGACTCGACAACCTTGAGGATGGACATGAGAATATAAAGGTCTGTAAAGATTGAGAGCAATATCATTATGGGGAATTGTACCACCAGTCATGGCGAAAACTTCGCCGTTGATGTATTCATAGCGAATATCTTGGTTAAGTTCCCATCTGAGATATTCCTCAAAGGTCATTTTTGGCTGTTTTTGGGGAATGGCTATCATATCAGAATTTTGAGAAGTTTGTTTTGATTATAGCTACAAATTTAATATTTTTTCTTGATTCACTGGCTGGTTATGTTGATGATTGCATTTCTTTAGAAAGATTTAAGATCCAGCAGTATTCTTGTTAATGACAATACACCGTAAAATATTAACGAACGTGATTTTTATGACATTTTTCCAATGAAAAACAAATTGACTTCTAAGCATCCTCGACTGTTGCAGTTGGTTGTGAGTGTTTTAGTGTTTTTTTTCGTTTTCACAACTGGGGTAAAAGCAGAAACTGCGAGTTCTACAGCGCCAGTCACTTTTGCTGCTTATGGTGATATACCTTATTTGGTGAAGTTGGCAGATGGTAGGACTGATGAGCAGGTTTTAATAGAAGATATTGCGCCAAAATTTCGTGAGAATGATGATATACCTTTTGTGATTCATCTAGGTGATCTTGGTCGTCCACAAGAAGCTTGTTCTGATGCTTGGTTGGAGAAGAGTCAGACTTTTTGGAAAAATGAAATAGTTAAACCAGTGTTTTATACACCAGGGGATAATGATTGGACTGATTGCGATCGCGAAAACCTCAAGGTACGACAATCAGAGTTAGAAAGATTGAATGCTATTCGACGGGTATTATTTAGTCAGCCTAAAAGTGTCAATCCTGAATGGCGATATGAACAACAAAGCAGTTTACCAGAAAATGAGACTTGGTTTTATAAAGGTGTCCGGTTTGTAACGCAACATATTGTGAGTACAGATAATGGTCGGACTGAGATATTTCTTGATGATCCTCAGACAGTTGAAAAACTGACAGATGCACGAGATAAAGAAAATGAAATTTGGCTCGATCATGCTTTTGATTTAGCCAAAAATAGTGATACATCTGCTATAGTTGTAGCGACTCAGTTAGATCCTTTTGCTCCTGATGGTAGCACCGGAGATGTGTACAGCAGATGTTTGAATAACCATGCTTACAAAGGATTTTGTGAACAGTTAGAGACATTGGCAGCAAAGTTAGATAAACCTGTTTTATTGCTGCATGGTGATACTAATGCTTACTGTTTTGATCAACCTTTTCCTGTGGCTAAAACTCCAAAATTATGGCGTTTAAATGCACCTGGTGATTTTAAGGTGATTGATGCTTCTTTGATTTCTTTTGATCCCACAAGTTCTGCACAACCTTTTAAAGTGACTGGACTTTTATCAGGTCAAGTTCCTCCTCAAGTCTGCGATTACAGTAGATAATTAATATCAGACGATCGCTTTTTTTGAATTAATACTTAATTAATTTGATAATTTGGCGATCGCATAACACAATGCAAATGTCACACTTTTTGAGTTGGCAAAGGTGCTAATTTTTACCTATTCTGGTTGACAGTTTTATAGCCGTAGACAGAGCAGTTAGGACATCAATGAATCATGAAACTCTCAACCCAATAGACATCTCCAGAAAAGAAATTATGGAACTTATTTATGGGGGCAGGGCGAAGCTTATGGAATATCTAGATGTCTGATTTTTCCGTTAAATTATCGCCCATAAGCTTCGCCCCTACAACTTATGACAAATTAATACATTCTATTTTGGAGATGTCTAATAGACATCATAATTGCACAGAATATTGCACAGAATGTAGAGAAGAGAGTTCTTACCTATGGAACATCTCTATATCTCTACAGTGATTTATGTTTAGTTTCACCAACCTGCTATTTTTCTGATGAAACAGGTGATTTTAATCTTTGTAGGGCAGGGAGGAATGGTGTACTACAATACGCAGTTTACCATTGGTATCCTTGATGAACTTCCAGGTTTTGTCCACTGTGGTTACTTTACCAGTCTTGTCAGTAATTAAGACATTGCCCATTGTTGTAGCTACATTACCAACAATGAAGATTCCAGCGTTGCGAATTTCTACCTTTCGCCATCCGTTGAGGGCAAAGCCAGTATCATTAGGGAAAGAAGAATCGTCGCCCACGAAATAAGCCAATGCACCTTGGCGTGTTGTGCGGAAAGTCTGTGGTGCTTTTGTCAAAGTTGGCTTGAACAGCACTGCACCCATCTGATAACCATAGGCTTGATCAATAATCTTCTCGGCTAATGCCTTAGCTGCGGCTTTTCCCTTCTGATCGTAGGTGGTGGAGATGGCGACTAATGCATCTCCCCAGGCTTTTTGGGCTGCCAGAACTTCAGACTCAGTGATGGTCATATTGACTACTGAAGTTGAGGGGGTTGATGAGTTGGAATTAAGGATGATGTTATTAACTTGAGCTTGAGCTATTGACGGAGTAGCAGCTAACAAGGCCATAGCAGCAGCGGTGACGGAAAGATTGATTCGCATACTTATAAAAAAACCTATCGGTTATACTTAACGATCACATTAAACCACATTAGAAATCTGGTAAAAATTATCGTAGGGACAATTCATAAATTGTCCATATAATGTCTATAGATATCTATTGTTTCAATAAACTCTATTAATACTTAGAAACTAATTTAAAAGTTACTTAGTGCTTCCAAAATATCAATGAAGATATCGTCAAGTTCTCCTATTGCTGCTAATTCTATTGCTTCTTCTGGTTTTCAGCACCCCCTAATTATTATTTTTGCAAAAAGCTCAAAGGGCAGAATTTAAAGCCCAAAAAGCAGAAATATCTGATGAAAAAGTTCAAGGGTTAGCAGCAAATTTGCAGGAATTAAATATTGATTCAGATACAATTTAATTTAAATCAGGACTTACGTAAAAGGGAACGAAAGTAGGGGTAATACCCTTCGGGAAGCAAGCTACATGAATTACCCCTACACAAGAATAAGGTTTTAAGTCACATCTTGCGTAAGTCTTATAAATGTCTTATAAATGTCTTATAAATGTCTTATAAATATCTAATAAATATCTAACTTTTCCAGGAAGTCGGGGATCTAGTCTAGTTGTAATCTAGTTTGTGGTAAAATTTTCTAATCACAGGTGAAACCTCTAAACTCACTTCTGCATTTATTTGTTGGGTAGAAAGAAGGAAACGCCTTTTTAGGGATTGAATACTAGTAACTATTAGCTCATAAACCTGATGACTATTTTCCAGTTCACTTAATAAAATTGAGCCATTTTGACTAGCTATAAAATGTAGTAATTCTACTTCTGATGGTGGCAAAATATCTAAACTTTGCTCTAAAAAAGCCGTTAGTTCAATATCTATAAAAGGTTGATCTAGCTGCAAAAATTTATTGGTGTCACCTGCGAATAATTCCTGAATAAGATAACCAATTATTTGTAAATATTGGGGAGTTCCTTGATAAATATTCAGCAATTTTTGATAATTTTCCTCATTTTTCAAGCCAAATTTTTTAAGAATGTTTACACCATCATCATCTAATCCCAATAATTCCAGGGTGAAAACATGACTATGATCAGTTTGTGGTTTAGATAATTCACGAATTTCCTCACTACTATTGATAATTAGACAACTTCGATGTTTTGTTGTTGATAATAATTTAAATAGATTCCCATATTCTTCATACCCTTGTTGATATTTACCTGATACTTGATGCTTTGAAAAAATACAGTTAACATCGTCAATTATCATCAGATAAGAGTGTTTTTCTATGGCTTTTTTAAATTGTGAAAGTTGATGAGGTGAGTTATCTTGAATAAGCTGATCATTAGGGTAAATTGTCTCTGTGATTATTTGTGTTAAACTGGGTAGAGATTTTAAACTTTTATAAATAACGAACTCAAAATTTTCTTTGATATTATCAAGTAATTTTAAAGATAAAGCAGTTTTTCCAATACCTCTAATACCTAGTAAAGTTATTAAATTACATTTTCCTTGGATGATTTTTTGTTGTAGTAATGATAATTCTAATTTGCGTCCATAAAAATCACCGATTTCAGGTGCATCTTTTAAATCTAGATGAGAGGTTATCTTTTCTTGTTTATGGATAATTTTATCATTTTCTGTTGATGGTGCAGATTCTTTAAGATTACCACTATTGATTTGTATTACTTTGAAAATATTAGTTGAAGAGAAAGTACATCTACCTAAAATTGACTTGACATTAAATTTATTAACTTTTTTGCCAACTGCTTGAGATAAGGATTTCCACAGTTTACTGGCGCTATCCTTGATATATTTTTCGCTGTGGTGCTGTTCTTTCGCGATATCTGCGTAAGTTCTACCCTGTAGTGACCCTTCTAGGATAGCTCTTTGTAAATCATTGAGATGTCGTCCTTGATGCTCAAAGATTTGGTTATCTGCAATTTCAATTATCTGTTCAATATTGAACACTACTCGATCCCTTTCAAGTCAAGACTTTTTAAAAGTCTATCATGGTTTTAATACATCTTCTAGTGAAACTACACAGACAAAACCCATCTTCGCGGGTTTAGTACAGGATATTACTTTTAGAGACTTTTTACTGCTTTTACATACTTTTGAGGTCTTGACATCCTCTTTTGGGCGTATTAAGTTTAGTATATTTTAAAACCATTGTAGGTTATTGTGGGTCGGGTAGTAAATTTCATATTTATCTGCATTTACTCGCAATAACAATTTATTCCCAATAAGAAAATAGCACAGTATTACAAACTATAAAGTCGTAGATTTATGAACATCCTACTTAACTCCGTTCTTCCTTTAGCATATAATCAATTGATTAATTTTGCCAATAAAAACAACTTCTGGCAGGTTTTTGATACTGCTTTTGGTACACAATACAACCGCAGCCTTGCGGAAATTTTACGGTTACAGTGGGAAGTTGGGGATTTTAGTCAACTTCCCCAAATAGAAGTTCTTGATAGTAGTATTCTTGGCGGTGCTAATGGCGCTTATGCTAGTAGTAAGAATAAGATTTATTTATCAAATACCTTTGTTGCTGGTGCTTCTTTAGCAGCTATTAGTGGGGTTTTGTTAGAGGAAATTGGGCATTTTGTAGATGCTAAAATTAACCAGACGGATAGCACTGGAGATGAAGGGGCGATTTTTGCGGCTTTGGTCCAGGGTCAAAATCTGGATGTAGAGATTTTACGAGTATTAGAGGCTGAGGATGATCATAGTATAATTACTTGGAATAGGCAAAAAATTAAGGTAGAAAATGCTTTAGACACAAATAAACCTTACGCTGTATCCTTAACGCCTAAAAATGGTGGCAAAAATGTTGCCCTTAATACTAACCTAGTGATGGAATTTAATGAAGCCATCAAAAAAGGGACAGGCAATATTAAAATCATAAAACTATCAAATAACCAGACAGTAGAAGTAATTTCAGTAAATAATGTTACCATCAGTGGAAATCAAGTCATTATTAATCCCACTAATGATTTCGAGCCGGAGACGAATTATTATTTGACAGTTGATAGTACGGCAATTCTAGATTTAGCTGGTAATAATTATGTTGGTTTTAACAACTCAATCCCTTGGAACTTTACAACCGATGAACGTCCGGTAGCCGAAATTTTGACACCCAGATATATTACAGACGTTGCAGTTGATACTAATTTGATAATGAATTTCAATGAAAATGTCAAGAAAGGGACAGGCTACATTCGCATTTTCAGAAAATCAGATAATACAGAAGTAGAGGCAATCCTCGTAACTAGTAATAGTGTCACCATTAGTGGAACTCAGATAACTATTGATCCGGTCAAAAATTTAGAACCTGGTGTTACATATTATGTGAAAATTGCTTCTACAGCAATTCTAGATTTAGCTGGTATTAATTATGGTGGTTTTGAAAATCCAAACGATTGGTACTTCACAACCAAGACACTGGGTACAAATTTAAATATTTCTGCAATTAACGCCTCACAAACTGAAGGTAATAGTGGTACAAAACCCTTTACTTTTAACGTCACCCGTACAGGTAACACCACAGGCACAAATACTGTCAACTGGACAGTAGCAGGTTCAGGTAATAATTCTGCAAATACTGCTGACTTTGTTAATAGTGTTTTTCCCACAGGTACTATTACCTTTGCACCTAATGAAAACACGAAAGTAATCACTGTTAATGTTAATGGTGATACAGCTTTTGAACAGGATGAGACTTTTACCGTTACTCTCTCCAGCCCTAGCAATGGTGCAATAATTAGCACTGCATCAGCAACGGGAACTATTACTAATGATGATAATAATGCTATAGTACCTCCCAGCTTGGCGATCGCCGCTACCAATGCAGTAAAACCAGAAGGTAACACAGGTACTACCCCTTTCACCTTCACAGTCACCCGCATAGGTAACACCACGGGCACAAATAGTGTCAACTGGACAGTAGCAGGTTCAGGTAATAATCCTGCAAATGCTGCTGACTTTGCTAATAGTGTTTTTCCCACAAGTACTATTACCTTTGCACCTAATGAAAACACGAAAGTAATCACTGTTAATGTCAAGGGTGATACAGCTTTTGAACAGGATGAGACTTTTACCGTTACCCTCTCCAGTCCTACCAATGGTGCAACAATTAGCACTGCATCAGCAACGGGAACTATTACTAATGATGATTTAGCTTTAGCTACAATCCAACTGCCTTTCCCAATTAAACTATTTACAAAGCTTTCCCAATCTGGTCCCTTTTATAATATCCAAATAGTAGGTAACTATGCTTATCTAGCGACTGCGGCTGGTGGACTAGAAATTCGAGACATCAGTGATCCGACTAATCCCATAGTCAAGGGCAGATGGAATTATAATATTTCTTCTGGATCTGTAACTTCTGGCTCTGTGTATAAAGTACAGGTAATAGGCAACTATGCTTATGCAGCTAGTGGTAGAGGATTAGAAATATTAGATATCAGCAATCCCACTGCTCCTACCCTCAAAGGAAATTATAATACTTCCGGGACTGCCTGGAATGTACAGATAGTAGGCAACTATGCTTATGTAGCTAATGATAAAGGATTAGAAATAATAGATATCAGTGACCCTTCTAATCCTAAATCCAAGAGTAGTTATCCGTCCGGCTACGTTAGTGATGTACAAGTAATAGGCAACTATGCTTATGTAGCTAATGATAAAGGATTAGAAATAATAGATATCAGTGACCCTTCTAATCCTAAATCCAAGGGTAGTTATCCGTCTGGCTACGTTAGTGATTTACAAGTAGTGGGCAACTATGCTTATGTAGCTATAGGACATGATTTCTCTCCTGGCTTTAAAGGACTGCAAATTATAAATATCAGCAACCCGTCTAATCCCACCCTTCAAGCCAGTTATGCTACTAATAACGGTGCTGATAGTGTAACAGTAGTAGGCAATTATGGTTATGTATCTGGTAATAGCAGATTAGAAATAATAGATATCAGCAACCCGTCTAATCCCACCCTCAAGGGTTATTACAATTCAGGCAATATGCAAGTAGTAGGCAACTACGCTTACGTAGCTGGTACTTTTGGACTACAAATCATAGATATCACAGATCCTACCAAAGCCATAGCCAAGGGAAATTATGATACTGGAAACTATGCACAAAGTGTTCAGGTTGTAGATAATTATGCTTATGTATCCGCATCTGATGCAGGACTGCAAATCATAGATATCACTGATCCGACCAAACCCATACTCAAAGGAAATTATGATACCCCAGGTTATGCCCATGATGTACAATTATTAGGCAAATATGCTTATGTAGCCGATGGACTTTCAGGACTACAAATTATAGATATCAGCAATGCCACTACCCCCACATTCAAAGGAAATTATGATACCCCAGGTTATGCCCATGATGTACAATTATTAGGCAACTATGCTTATGTAGCCGATGGACTTTCAGGACTACAAATTATAGACATCAGTGATCCGACCAAACCCATACTCAAAGGCAATTATAAAAGCACCGATATAAGGTATGCTGATAATGTGCAGGTAGTAGGCAACTATGCTTATTTGCTTCACGATTACTTAGGACTAGAAATTATAGATATCAGTGATCCAACCAAACCAACACTCAAAAGCAAAGATGACTTTAGTTATGGTTATGACGTACAAGTAATAGGCAATTACGCTTATTTACTTGATGGGCAAGAAATAAAGGTTATTGATGTGGGTGACTTTACTGATACTAACCAAGCGCCCACCAACATTACTTTAAATAACAGCACAATTGCCGAAAATCAACCCATTAATACAAAAATTGGTAATTTTACCACTACAGACCCAAATACTGGTGACACCTTCACCTATAGCCTAGTATCAGGAACAGGTGATACAAATAACAATTCATTCATTATCGTTGATAATAATAAGTTACAAACCAAAGCCGTATTTGACTACGAAACCAAAAACAGTTATGGCATTAGAGTCAAAACCACAGACCAGGGTGGGTTATCCTTTGAGAAACAATTAACTATTGGTGTAACTGACATTAACGAAACTGTTGCCAATTTAAGTATTTCTCCTAGTAATGTAACTCAAACGGAAGGAAATTCAGGCAATAAACCCTTTACCTTCACCGTCACCCGTACAGGTAATACCACAGGGACAAATAGTGTTAACTGGAAAGTAACAAGTTCAGGTACTAATTTTGCTGATGCTAATGATTTTGGCGAAACTTTACCTTCTGGTACATTAACATTTGCACCTAATAAACTAACCGAAACAATTACCATAAATGTTAGCGGTGATACAAGCATTGAACCCAATGAAACCTTTACCGTTACTCTTTCCAGTCCTACCAATGGCGCAACAATTACCACCGCATCAGCAACGGGAACTATTACTAATGATGATTTACCCACCATTACCCTAGCAGTATCACCAAGTAGTGTTACAGAAGATGGTACAACAAACTTAGTTTACACCTTCACTAGAACTGGAAGTACAGCTAACGCCCTCACCGTCAACTATGGTATTACAGGTACAGCAGATAGCAGTGATTATACAGGTGCAACACCAGGAACAGGAAAAACCATCACCTTTGCAGCAGGAAGTAGTACAACAACCCTGACTATTGACCCCACAGCAGACACCACCGTTGAAAACAATGAGACTGTGATTTTAACCCTAGCAGCGGGTAGTGGTTACACAGTGGGAACAACCACAGCCGTTACAGGAACTATTACCAATGATGATTTACCTAGCATTACCCTAGCAGTATCACCAAGTAGTGTTACAGAAGATGGTACAACAAACTTAGTTTACACCTTCACCAGAACTGGAAGTACAGCTAACGCCCTCACCGTCAACTATGGTATTACAGGTACAGCAGATAGCAGTGATTATACAGGTGCAACACCAGGAACAGGAAAAACCATCACCTTTGCAGCAGGAAGTAGTACAACAACCCTGACTATTGACCCCAAAGCAGATACCACCGTTGAAAACAATGAGACTGTAATTTTAACCCTAGCAGCGGGTAGTGGTTACACAGTGGGAACAACCTCTGGTGTTACGGGAACTATTACCAATGATGATATACAAGACACAAAACCTCCACTAGCTACCAGTTTAACCCCCACAGATAATGCTACAGGTGTGGCTGTAAATGCCGATTTAGTGGTGAACTTTGATGAAGCGATTCAAAAAGGTACAGGCAACATCTTTATCAAGAAAGTATCAGATAATTCTATAGTAGAAACCATTGCAGTAACTAATAGCAATGTCACCATTAGTGGTAATAAGCTAACTATTAATCCCACTAATGATCTAGCATCAGGAACAGGTTATTATGTACAAATTGCTAACACCGCAATTCGGGACTTAGCTGGTAACAACTATGCTGGTTTTCCCAATTCAACAACAACATGGAGATTCACAACTAACAAAGCTCCAACGGACTTAAATCTTCCCGATAACGTAGTTAAGGAAAATGTTAACCCAGGTACATTGGTAGGTTATTTTGGTACTGTAGATCCAGATACAGGTAACACCTTCACTTATAGTTTGGTGACAGGAACAGGTAGCAATGACAATAATTTATTTACCATTATCAGTAATGAACTCAAAACCAAAGCTGGGGTAAATAATTTAGACTTTGAAAAAAAGAAAAGCCATAGCATTAGAGTCAGAACCACTGACCAAGGTGGACTATTCTATGAAAAACAATTTACGATTAATGTTACTGATGTTAATGAGGCACCCACTGACATCAATCTTAAGAATACGAGTGTTCTTGAAAATCAAAAGATTGGTACAGCAGTAGGTGATTTCAGCACTGTAGACCAAGATACAGGTAACACTTTTACTTATAGTCTAGTACCAGTACAAAATAGCAATAACCATAATTTGTTTAGCATTTCTGGCAATCAGTTAAAAACTAATGCTGAGTTTGACTTTGAAACCAAGGACAAATATAACATTCGAGTCAAAACCACTGACCAGGGTGGACTATCCTATGAAAAACAATTTCTTATTACTGTTACTGATGTCTTAAAACCTAGCATTACCCTAGCAGTATCACCAACACCAAGTAATGTACAAGAAGATGGTACAACAAACTTAGTTTACACCTTCACCAGAACTGGAAGTACAGCTAACGCCCTCACCGTCAACTATGGTATTACAGGTACAGCAGATAGCAGTGATTATACAGGTGCTACACGAGGAACAGGAAAAACCATCAGCTTTGCAGCAGGTTCAAGTACAGCAACCCTAACAATAGACCCCAAAGCAGACACCACAGTTGAAAACAATGAGACTGTAATTTTAACCCTAGCAGCGGGTATTGGTTACACAGTGGGAACAACCTCTGGTATTACGGGAACTATTACCAATGATGATACCACCTTAGCTATTACTCCTCAAAATGCTTCACAAACTGAAGGTAATAGTGGTAAAAAACCCTTTACCTTTAAAGTCACCCGTACAGGTAACACCACAGGGAGAAGTAGTGTCGAATGGACAGTAGCAGGTTTAGAAATTGAAAGTTTGTCTGCGAATGTTTATGACTTTCATAGTGATAGTGTTTTTACCAATACCAATTTTCCCAAAGATACTATTACCTTTGAAGCTAATGAAAAAACCAAGGAAATCACCGTTGACATTAAGGGTGATACACTTATTGAAGTCGATGAAACCTTTACCGTTACCCTTTTCAATCCCGAAGGTGCAACAATTAGTACCGCATCAGCAACGGGAACTATTCTGAATGATGATCTACTTACTCTACCTACTGTTACATTGAAGTCGTCAAGTAGTGAGACTGAGGGAAACACTAAATTGGTTTATACCTTCACTCGGACAGATAGTGAAAATAAACCTCTAAGTGAAAAATTAAGAGTGTACTTTAGAGTTGGCGCTGATAGGGATCTATCTAAATTACAGGTATCAGGTGATGGATACTATTCTAAGTATATTAGTATAACGGGTGCAGCAAGTCCAAAATATATTGATTTTGCACCAAATCAAAAAACGACCACTCTTACGATCACGCCCAACAATGCTAACAGAAACAGTGATCAGATAAAATTGGATGTATCTTTAACTGGAGGATCAACACTCCCTGACGGATCACGATCCTTGGTGGGAGACTCTGACTATAATATTGGTACAAGGGATAATCCTCTACAAACGATTAAGATTAGTTCTCAGCAGTTTCGATTCTATAATACAGAAGGTGAAATCTTATCTCAGAGTTATGCAAGTTTCAACCCTTCTGCTAAAACCATATTGTTTATTAGCGATTTTTATTTTTCGCCGACCCCTAACGATTCAGAAATAATAAAGCAATACGAGATCAAAAATAAAGGTGCAAATATTTTTCGTATTGACTGGTCAAAAAGTGATTGGAGAAAATGGACTGTGGAGACTGGTAAATTACCCTTTTTCTCCGAATATAGTAAAGCTAAAGAGGAAATAAAAACTGTAGGTAAGTCCATTGCTGGTTATTTGATCAATAAAGGTTTAGATCCTAGTAAGATGGAATTAGTAGGACACGGTTTAGGGGCTCATGTTGCCGGTATAGCTGCTCATGAAATAGCTGCTCACTACGAAAAAAACTATCATGCTCATTACAGAAAGAAGATAGACTTAATCGTAGGGTTAGATGCAAGTGGATTAGATAAAAAGATTCCCTCGCAAGATCGTCTGGATAAAAATGATGCAACAAGAGTAGTTGGTATTCATACAAACCCCGACAGTTCTGGGTTTGGTGATCCAAACCGATATGGACATCTGGATGTATATGTAAAAGATGAGAAAAATGAGGATTTAGCAAGCCCTATAAAGGGAGCATTGTTGGAAGCAGGAGAGGAACTATTGTGGGAGGTAGTGAAATTATCCTCAACTTCTTTAAACACAACCTTAATGAGAAAGATTATTTTCGATAACCTAAACTCAAAAAAACTGATTTCAAATGATAAAGTTAAAAAATCAATAGAAGGAATTTCTGACGCATCAATAAGCGCATTGATAGCTGGGTTGAAGGAATGGAATGAATCGGCAAAAGAGATCGCAGAAAGCGTGGGATTAGACATAGTAAAGTCCTTAGTAGAAAAGGCAATTCCTTTTACAAAACCGCTTTTTCTAGTTTACGAGTTAGTGAGTAGCGCATACAAGGGCGCATATAATGAGCATAAAGAAGCTCATGATTATGCAACAGAAATATATAAAAGCTTGCTAGAAGGGCGCGATTATGATCCAACAAGCCAGCAAAGCAACAATCTATTTGGGAAATTTGGACTAAATGATATTTCTAATAGCAAAGAAGGTCGTGGCGATATTTATAGCGTCAATAATCTTAACTTGTCTGGAAAAAGTGGCAATGATACCTTATATGGCGGTCGGGGAGATGATTTGTTAGCCGGCGGTTATGGAAATGACAAATTATATGGTAATTATGGAAATGACGAATTATATGGCGATCCGGGAAATGATTACTTGAACGGGTTTGATGGAAATGATTACTTGAACGGGGGTAATGGAAATGACGAATTGCACGGGGGTGATGGAAATGATATCTTATATGGCGATGACGGAGAACACAATTTACTAACGTCCAATGACAAATTATATGGCGGTAAAGGAAATGATTTATTAAACGGTGGTTTTGGATCTGATACCTTGTATGGAGGTGATGGTGCAGATCGTTTTGATTATAAGAATTTAAAAGATTCTGTTTTTAATAACATGGATATTATTAAAGACTTCGAGGCTAGTTATGATTCCTTCGTTGTTTCCACTAAGCCATCTAGTTTCTTCAAAGAAACAGAAATTATTAATTCCTTGGATAACAAGGCAATTTTGGATGCAATATCCAAATTATCATTTGCTAAGAATGCTGTTGCTCAAATTTCTTTTGATCACTTTACTTCAGTACCATCAGTGGGATACATATCTACCGGAAATACCAGAACTTTTGTAGTAATTAATGATTCGATAGCTGGTTTTCAGCAGAATAATGATGCCATTATTGAGGTAACAGGACGAACAGGTAATTTAGGATATAATAACTTTATTGTTATAAATTAATTACCGTCAAATTAGCCACTTTATTTGAGTCCGATCGCTTATCAATAGAGTTATTCAGATCCCCGACTTCTTAGAGAAGTTGGGGATCTAAGCGAGGATAAATTACATCCTGTCAACTATCAGACAAATTCCCACAGCGATCGCTCATCATTAATTATCCTCAAATTAGCAACCTCATCCTGTAAATCCTGAAATCTTGGAAATCCTGATTCAGACAAATTCCCACAGCGATCGCTCATCATTAATTATCCTCAAATTAGCAACCTCATCCTGTAAATCCTGAAATCTTGGAAATCCTGATTCAGACAAATTCCCACAGCGATCGCTACCAATTAATCACCATCAAATTAGCAACCTCATCCTGTAAATCCTAAAATCCTGGAAATCCTGATTCAGACAACCACAGCGATCGCCACCAATTAACCACCGAGTCCCTCATCCTGTAAATCCTGAAATTCTGGAAATCCTGATATGGCTTGCGCCACGCTACGCTATCAGACAATTAATCAGCGTCAAATTAGCAACATCATTTACAAACAGATCCCTCATCCTGTAAATCCTCATCTAGCTTGCACCACGCTATCAGACAAATGCTACAATTAATCCGTAACGACAAGAAGTAACCAAAATGGAAAGTAGAATCACTATTCATCCAGACATTTGTAATGGACGACCCATTATTACTAATACTCGAATTTCTGTACAAACAATTATGGAGTTTTTAGGCGCTGGTGATTCAATTGAGGAAATTCTGGAAGAGTACCCCTCTCTACAACGAGAAGATATTTATGCTTGTATTCAATTTGCAGCAAAGTTGATGGGGAATCATTATCAAGTGAGAAAAATCGCATGAATGGGTTTTTATTCGATGAAAATTTACCCGTGAAAATCCAATTTACTCCATCTTTACCCATTGTCCATGTTTCAATCTTAGGTAACAGTCCAAGTGATACCCAAATATGGCAGTATGCGAAAGAAAGAAAATTGGTAATTGTTACCAAAGATGCAGATTTTTCCGATCGCATGATGGTTGATTTACTCCCGCCTAAAGTAGTACATCTACGCTTTGGGAATGTGCGAAAACGTCAATTTCACTTACTTCTGTCTAGAGTTTGGCCAGAAATTGAAATTTTAGTGGCTGATCATCAGTTAATTAATGTTTATTTGGATCAGATTGAAGCTTTTAAATAATTAATGTTTGATACTAGAAAGCGATCGCTTAAATAGAATATGTCACTCAACAATTACCAAGCTGATATTCTTATCGTTATTCAAAAATACCTGAATCAAGGGTGGATTATATCTTTTAATTTTTCCTTAGATGCTAGATCAAACTATGTCGGGCTTATCCAGGGAAATTTAGGCTTTTTACGGGGGAGTCGCTTATTTTTCAAAGAACATATTGATCTACAAGAATCATTAGCAAAGCTCTCTTATTCATTCCATTATCAAGACAATGAAAACAACTTAATATTTCGCTATGATAATGCAAAACACAAACCTGATTTGGGCTACGCAGATCATAAGCATATTAAAGATGAAATTATCCCATCTAAAATTCCAGAGCCTCTGTAAAGGAAAATCTTTGAGGTTTATTCATGTTCCTTTTGTTTATCAGCTTCTAGTAGTTGGGCTAGTTGATGTGCAGCAGCATGAGAATTTAGCGGGGACACAATAGAATAAGTTGCTCCCTGTTCTAATGATGGTTCTTCATCTTTAGCTAATTCTGATACTAGAAACTGCATAACTTTTAGCTTATCTGCACGAGTTAAATTTCGCAGGGTGGGAAATAGTTCTATGGCGTTCATAATTTTCATGGTAGAGAGAATTTTATATTTCTATTTTTCCACAAGTTTCATGATTGTGGGTTAGTGAAGCTCACGGTGCGATCGCATTTGTTATGACTGGATGGTTTTGAGTTGTCTTGATTTTATCATTGGATATTTAGGATGAGGCGATCGCACAAATTACTCTGATTCTTGTGGATCATCTTCAGGAGGATGTAGACCGCTTTCAACCCATCTTTGTCGAGATTTTTGAATAAATTTTTCTCCTCGACGTTCATCATTTAGATCAAGACGTTCACAAGTTGCCCTTCCTGTAGGAGTCGTACCAAGAATACACAAACCGTCAGATGTCCAAATAAAATGTTCAGACCAAATTTGCTGACGAGGGTTAAATAAAGGAGTTTCTTTTCCCGTATCAGGATCAATACCTGTAGTGAAGTTGTAGCGTCTTTCGTTGCAACGACGACAGGCCAGAGCAAGATTATCGGGACTATCCGTACCTCCCAGAGATTGGGGTTGCAGATGGTCAATGGAAAGGGGTGCTGTGCTGAGAAGTTCAGGGTAGTGACAGTATTCACAGCGACATTGAGCGCGTTGTCTCACCTGCTCATAAAGAGATTTAGGAATGGGCATTTTCTTGAGCAGCAACAGCAGCGTTAATATAACTGAATATGTCGTCAAGTTCTCCTATGGCTTCTAATTCTATTGCTTCTTCTGGGGTGAGGGTATTCAATTTATTTTTATCAAGGAGTTCTTGCATCCGTTCTCCTAGTTGATCGGTAAATTTGAAGAGGGTGAGGTTATTAATACGCTTGATACAGATTCCTTCTGGTAGGAATTGGGAGGGTTTAACCAGTGTAGCTGTCATTGGTGGATTGTTTTGAGTTTTCTTGATTTTATCATTGGATATTTAGGATGAGGCGATCGCTCTTTGGGGTTTGGAGCTTGGAAAGTGCGATCGCTTTTTGGGTTTAACAGTGCAATTAAGCTAATTGCTGCATAGGAGTAATAGATGATCAAATATTTGGCAATCAAAATCCTTTATTACTAGCAGAGAAGATTTTGGATTTAACACAACAAACATCTTCTATGAACTAAAACTACCAAACTAATATTTGGTATCAGAAAATAAACAAGTTTGTAGGTTGGGTTGAGAAAACCCAACATTAACTTATCTATTCCCAATCTTCATATTTCAAACTTTCAATACGGCTAAATTCACGGGTATTGTGAGTAACTAAAATGAGATCATTTGCTAATGCGATCGCCGCAATTAACAAATCATTAGGACCAATGGGAATACCTAAAGAATCCAGACGAGCGCGAATTTGTCCAGCAATTTTTGCCGCTTGACGATCTAGGGGTAAATCAACAAATTCAGCAAGTAAATTTTCTAAGTGAGATAAGTTTTTATTAACATTTGCACTTTTGTAAGCTCCATAATATAGTTCGCTGTACACCACAGTACAAATATAAATTTCTTGAACAGGAATTGATAAAAGTCGTTTAGTAACAGGTGAATTTCGAGAATTGAGAATTTGAATACAAGCATTTGTATCTAAGAGATAGGCCATTGAATTTCCTCCCGTTCTTCAAACTGAAGCTGTTCTGGAATTTCAATCATTTCACCTTCCCAACTACCTATTACTTCTTCTAAAAATCTTCGAGAATATCCTAACTCTTCTGGAGATTTATTTTCAGATTTTAATGATGTTTTGGCAATACGTTGAAATACAATCACCATTTCTAATTCTTCATTAGCAAACTCAGGAGGAAGTTCGATTTTGACTATCCTATCATTACCAATTTGTGCTTTAATTTTCATGCTTTCCATAGACTTATCTCCTTAATCTATAACCGTTGATAATCAGCTTTTTCAGCAGCAATATAACCTTCAATTTCTTCTCGATTAGCATGATAATAAGTTAAAGCTGCATACACCTGAACAAGAGTTACATGAGTCATGCGTTCAGTGATTTCTTCCGCATTTAATCCCATTTTGTACCAAGCAGCTGAATTACCTTGAGTGGCTTGGGTTTGTAAATATGCCATAATGATGATAGCAAAAGGATTTTTACTTTGTGCTAGGGTATCATGGCTATAATCTAATAGTTTAACACTGGGAAATTGCAAATGAGTGGTAAATCCCCACTGACTATAACCATAAGATGCTGGTTTCCAATTGGGGTTATCATCTCCTAAAACTGCGAAACTAAAGACTTTAAGACGATAGCGATTAAATAAACGATGATTATAAATAGACATCTCCACAATAGAATGTATTAATTTGTCATAAGTTGTAGGGGCGAAGCTTATGGGCGATAATTTAACGGAAAAATCAGACATCTAGATATCCCATAAGCTTCGCCCTGCCCCCATAAATAGGTTCTATAATTTCTTTTCTGTAGATGTCTAATATACATCCTTTCCGCAAAATCGTCTTGTTCTTGTCCTTGTATTTCTATGTGAATCAGAACTAACGCTTTTTCTCCATTCCGCAGGGTGACTTTTACCAGTTTATCCGCTAAACGTCTTCCTGTTTCTGCATCTCTAATTAGTTCTTGTAATTCGGTGTCTAGAGTTTCATATCCTTTTTCCCAGTTAATATCTTGATAAACTTCAGGAAAACAGTATTCTATAAATTGTTCTAGATAAACTGTAATCGCTTCTTTCCACGCGCTGTCATAGTCTGAGTTTGGTTGGTAGTTCATCCCTGAAAATATATTTTTTGATATCCTGCAACTATAACATATTAAATCCTAAAAACTACCTTTATAAATCATTTCAATTTTTAATTTTTCTAACTCAAGTTTTAACCTTTCATTCTCCATCTTCAAAACCAAATTTTCATCCTTAATCACCTCAACCTCATTCCGCTTACTCAAAGCTTGATTTATTGCCAATTTCCGCATATCCAAAGAAAACCAACGTTGATAAGTTTTCGTGTGAATCTGCACACTATGACCTAAATTATCTGCTGCTGCTTTAATCGGAATCCCTAAAATATGCGCTCTAATTGCCCAACCATGCCGTAAATCATAGGGTTTAAAATCTAAACCGATTTTCCTAAACCACCAACTAACTCTTTGAATTAAAGCGGTAATTTCTGCATGATTATTTTGATCTTTTTTACTAATTGCTGTCACCAACATTTCTAAATACTGGGGATTTCTTAAATCAAATTCCTCAATCCATTCTTTATATAAAGGTAATGCTTCCCTTTCTCCCGTTTTACAATCTTTATCAACCTTCCAAGTTAAATCTATATTTTCATTACTCAACCACCAATTAACATCAGGATTAATAAAAATCTCACGGGGACGTAAACCAAAAACCGCCAACATTCCATAAACCCAACGCCAAAGTAACCAGCTATCTTTTACATCTTGATTAACTTGTTTACCTCTATTATTTTCATATTCTTCAAATTTATAAAAACCTGCAACTATTTCCTTATCTGTGGGAATATTGCGAGAGTTAGTTTCCGGGGTTTTAGCATAGTTAGTTAAATTAATTTCAATCTTGAAAAGTTGACAAAATACAGAAATTGCTCTCACAGCATTATATCGCGCCCATTCCTTATCAATTTTCTCAATTGCGTGAATAAAATTTTCCCCAATTGCTAAATCATCAGCATTGGTATAACGTTTGATTCGAGTATAATAATAAAAGAAAGTATGCTCACTTTTAGTTGTGCGTTTATGGGTTTTAAAATATTCAATTTCAAACTTTTCTAACAATTCCCCAATAGTTGGTAAATCATTTTTTCTAGTTTCCTTCCCTAAATATTTATCATTCCAAACAAAGGTTTTTCTGGCAATTAACTTTCCTAACTCATAAGCTTCTTCTTCTACGGTTTTTAATCCCTCCAAGTTAGCAGGAATGTTTAAACTGATGTTGTATTGCTTTTTACCTGTTTTTCTGATATCAGCATCTCCTGGTTTCAGGGGTAAAGTTGCCCGTAATTGCAGACATCCATTAGATTCTCGAATGGTAACTCTGGTTTTTGCAGACTTCAAACGCAGATTTACTTGCTGTATTTCCTGGGTTAAGTTGGTTTTCATGTTGGGTTTGTGGCGATCGCATCAAAATAAACAAATAAACCATAAATAATTAATTCAAAACCCCTGGTTCTGGATCTTGAATTTGTGAATCTTGCATTTTTAATTGTTTATTAGAATAAACTTAAACCCGAAATAAATATGTTAACTGCAAACATCCAGAAAACAGATACCAAACTTCTACAATCATTTCAGTATCTCGACAATATTATACATTATAAATTTGACTAGCTTTAATGACATCTTCAACCGTAATATTTAATTCAGGAAAAGTAGGAGAAATAATTTTATCTGTACCTGTAAATGCTGTTTGTTGATATTTACCATCAACCAATTCATAAACAAACACCGTTGGTAACTTAGGATTTCCTAAATAACTACGAGAAGCTATAGCTAAATAATCCACTATCCAATATTCCTTAATTCCCAAATTTTCATATTCTTCTAACTTATCAACATAATCATCTTCCCAATTTGTTGATACTACTTCTACTGCTAATGGAATTGGTTCAATTAAAGCACCATAAGCTGTAACATTAGCATTCCATAAAGATGCAAGAACTACGCTCACATCAGGATTTCTTCCCCTCTGTTCTCCTTTATTAGTAATAGTTCTAATAACTATATCTTTATCTACAATATAATCAAGCTGTAATCGTTCACTCTCTCTATCAAAAGCCTTTACCAAAAATCTGGCTACATTTTTATGCGCTCTAATTGCTTCCACTTTAACAATTTCTCCGTTAACTAATTCATAAATACCATCATCAGGACGTTGTTGTAAGAATTGTATAAAGTCTAGTTTAGTTAAAGTTGTGATGCTCATAGTGTCTTCACTCAACTATCTGTAAATATTATTATAGCACTTGTCTGAATCAGAATGTCCAGGATTTAAGGATTTACAAGATGTTATTAGTTTGGTATCTAATAAATAGGGGTTGCTGAGAAAGTCTTTCCGTGAGGGCATAGGAGTCAGGAGTCAGGAGTCAGGAGTCAGGAGGAGATTGGAAAATTTCTTTGCCATCTCTTGAAATCCCAAAAAATGCACACTTTTTCCGGTATACCCTTCAAAACCCTTGCACTAATTTCTGTGTTTATCAGCCTCTAACCTTTGATATATCAAGGTTTTAGGTTTATTCAGCAAACCCTAAATATGCCATTATGATTTATTCCTGCTGGTTTTAACTGTAGTTTCATAATTTGCTATAAATCATCTTTCCTTAGAAAATTCTCGATAATTGGCACTATTCTATTAATTAATCAATCTTTGTTTGATTTGGATTTCTCCCCAATTAATATTAATCATTCTCTTCTCTTGGTGTATATTGTAATTTTAGCTTAATTGTAACTTAATTTCAGTTTAAATACAAACATTAAGCATTCACAAACTATTAAACCATTAATAAAAATACTCCGGTCCTTACCACGGTTACGACGGATTCGCAATCTTCGCTCGTGACATGGATTTGGCACTCAACAGCCCAACCTGGGGATTAATCGGCGCTCCCTGGAACAAGTCTGCAAAGAAAGCTTTAAGAAAAGCTACAGCAGCAGTCTAGGTAACAACAGAGTAGGGGCAACCTTGGCCGGATAGGAAAAGTCTGGGGTTTCGCCCCAGGGGGGAGTAGGGAAGTCAAAATTCAAAATCAAAAATTCTCAGTGTTGAATTTTGCATTCTGAATTTTGAGCCACATTCCCCACTCTCCACCAAAAACCGGCGGGAAAACCCCGCCTCTACCTAACCAAAAAATCACTGAAACACAACACACAGCAAGCTTGGAGAACTAGAAATGCCTCAGAATCCAGAAAATATTAAGGACCACGTTGAGCTATTCCACCAGCCAGAATACCAACAACTGTTCCAAAACAAGAAAGAATTTGAAAACGCTCACACCCCCGAAGAAGTTCAACGGGTTGCAGAATGGACAAAGACCTGGGAATATCGTGAAAAGAACTTCGCTCGTGAAGCTCTAACCGTTAACCCCGCTAAAGGTTGTCAGCCTTTAGGTGCTATGTTCGCTGCTGTGGGTTTTGAAGGCACTCTTCCCTTCGTTCAAGGTTCTCAAGGTTGTGTTGCTTACTTCCGTACACACTTAACCCGTCACTATAAAGAACCATTCTCCGGCGTTTCTTCTTCCATGACTGAAGACGCTGCGGTTTTCGGTGGTCTGCAAAACATGATTGATGGTTTGGCTAACGCTTACGCATTGTACAAACCCAAGATGATCGCAGTTTGCACCACCTGTATGGCTGAAGTTATCGGTGATGACTTAGGTGCGTTTATCACCAACGCTAAAAACGCTGGTTCAGTTCCCCAAGACTTCCCCGTACCCTTCGCACATACTCCTAGCTTCGTAGGTTCTCACATCACTGGTTACGACAACATGATGAAGGGCATTCTTTCTAACCTGACCGCAGGTAAGAAGAAAGCTACCAGCAATGGCAAAATCAACTTCATCCCCGGTTTTGACACCTATGTAGAAAACAACCGTGAAGTTAAGCGCATCGCTGAATTGATGGGCATTGACTACACCTTGTTATCTGACAACAGTGATTATGTTGACGCACCTAACGATGGTGAATTCAATATGTACCCCGGTGGTACAAAGTTAGAAGATGCAGCAGACTCCATCAACGCTAAAGCTACTGTTGCTCTTCAAGCTTACTCCCTGAGCAAGACCCGTGAATACATTGCTAAGGAATGGAAGCAAGATGTTTGTGTTGCTCGTCCTTGGGGTATCAAGGGTACAGACGAATTCTTGATGAAACTCAGCGAACTAACTGGTAAGCCCATTCCTGCTGAATTAGAAGTAGAACGTGGTCGTGCAGTTGACGCTATGACCGACTCCCATGCTTGGGTACACGGTAAGCGTTTCGCTATCTACGGTGATCCTGACCTAGTTTACAGCGTTGTTAGCTTCATGTTAGAAATGGGTGCTGAACCTGTACACATTTTGGTTCACAACACCAACGAAGTATTTGAAAAAGAACTGCAAGCACTGTTAGATTCTAGCGAATTTGGTAAAGACGCTAAAATCTGGGGTGGTAAGGACTTATGGCACTTACGTTCCTTGTTGTTCACCGAACCCGTAGACTTGTTAATCGGTAACTCCTACGGTAAGTACCTGTGGCGTGATTGTGGTGTACCTTTAGTAAGAATCGGTTATCCCATCATGGACCGTCACCACTACCACCGCTATGCAACCATCGGTTACAAAGGTGTAATCAACTTGTTGAACTGGGTTGTTAACACAATCTTTGAAGAAATCGATCGCAACACCAACGTTGCTGGTAAGACCGATATTTCTTACGACTTAGTACGCTAAGAATATCAACAGTCAGGTGTTAAAAAACATCTGACTACTAGCAAAACAACAAAGAATAAATGGGGATTGGGTATTATTTCCCAATTCCCTATTCCAGTAAATCACAACAGGAATCGTAGGGGCGAAGCATTCGGAAAATAGCCTTCGACAAAAATTGATAATTAATCGCCCGAATGCTTCGCCCGTAGAGCAGTCAGAATAATTGAATGCTGATTACTGATTACTAAATTGTAGTTATCTTAGGTTTGCATTATGGCATCTATTCCCCATTCTCATCCACATCCTAACTATCATCCACCCAGCTACCAAAACCCCGGAAACTTTGACATTTTCCGTCCCCTGAGAAAGTTAGTAGATGGTATCCCAGTTAAAAATAATCGCCTAGCCCATCTAATTTGTCGAGTAATTCCCTGTTGTTGTCCTTTCGAGCGAGATATTAATTTATTTGGTCGCACTTTCCATATTCCCGCAATTTGTCAAATCAATCCTCTGTATAACGAAGTTGTCGGTTTACGATTTCGGGCTTTGTCATATCTTGTTGACGAATGTGGCGAAGATGTGACGCAATATATTTGCTAAACATCAATTATTATTCATTACCCATTACTTTTTTCTTGGTCATTAGTCATTGGTCATTAGTATTGAACTAAACAGAAGAGCAATTATCAAGGATTGATGTTATTAAAATTCAGTTACAGATAAATAGATATCTTTTCTGAAATTTTAACTGTGTAAATCTAATATTAAGAGGAATTTTGCGGTAAGTCTATATAGTTTTGCAGAAATGTTGAATGTCAGAAATCAGGATTTTCCATAGCAGCGTAGCTTTAAAAAGCTGATGACTGATTACTGATAGCTGAATGCTGACAATTTTAATTAATAAAAATCAACCCAGGCGAGACATAAATATGAAAATGACCCAAAGCAAAATTAACGAACTTCTGAATGAATCAGGATGCGAACATAATCAAAAAAAACAAGGAGAAAAGAAAAACAAATCCTGTACCCAA
This sequence comes from Sphaerospermopsis sp. FACHB-1094, assembly GCF_014696195.1. NCBI lineage: Bacteria > Bacillati > Cyanobacteriota > Cyanophyceae > Nostocales > Aphanizomenonaceae > Sphaerospermopsis > Sphaerospermopsis sp. FACHB-1094. Next base: position 61,668 of record NZ_JACJPT010000014.1, read on the forward strand.
CAAGCTCAACCTGGTGCTGCTCAAGGTGGTTGTGCTTTTGATGGCGCAATGATAGCATTAGTGCCTATTACCGATGCTGCTCATTTGGTACATGGTCCTATTGCTTGCGCTGGTAACTCTTGGGGAAGTCGCGGAAGTTTGTCTTCTGGACCAATGCTTTATAAAACAGGTTTTACCACTGATTTAACAGAAAATGATGTGATTTTTGGTGGTGAGAAAAAACTTTATCAAGGCATTCTCGCAATTCACAAACGTTACAAACCAGCCGCAGTTTTTGTATATGCTACTTGCGTAACTGCTCTTATTGGTGATGATATGGAAGCAGTTTGTAAAGTAGCAGCAGAAAAAATTGGTGTTCCGGTTGTTCCTGTTATTTCTCCTGGTTTTATAGGTAGTAAAAATCTGGGAAATCGCTTTGGTGGTGAAGCTTTATTAGATTATGTAGTCGGTACTGCTGAACCAGAATATACTACACCTTATGATATTAATTTGATTGGTGAGTACAATATTGCTGGGGAAATGTGGGGCGTTTTACCTTTATTTGAAAAGTTAGGTATTCGCGTTTTATCTAAAATTACTGGCGATGCTCGCTATCAAGAAATAACCTATGCTCACCGTGCTAAATTGAATGTGATGATATGCTCACGGGCATTATTAAACATGGCGCGGAAAATGGAGGAACGTTACGGTATTCCTTACATTGAAGAATCATTTTATGGTATAGATGATATTAACCGTTGCCTGAGAAATGTCGCTGCAAAATTAGGTGATGCTGATTTACAAGCACGGACAGAAAAATTAATTGCTGAAGAAACAGCAGCTTTAGATATTGCCCTTGCACCTTATAGAGAAAGACTCAAAGGTAAACGAGTTGTACTCTATACTGGTGGTGTAAAAAGTTGGTCAATTATTTCGGCAGCTAAAGATTTAGGAATAGAAGTTGTTGCCACCAGTACCCGCAAAAGTACAGAAGAAGATAAATCCAAAATCAAGAAATTGTTAGGCAATGATGGCATTATGTTAGAAAAAGGAAATGCCAAAGAATTGCTCAAGTTAGTGGAAGATACAAAAGCGGATATGTTAATAGCTGGGGGAAGAAACCAGTACACAGCATTAAAAGCCAGAATCCCATTTTTAGATATTAACCAAGAACGTCATCATCCCTATGCTGGTTATATGGGAATGGTAGAAATGGCACGGGAATTATACGAAGCTTTGTATAGCCCAATTTGGGAACAAATTCGTAAACCCACACCTTGGGAATAAATTAAAAATTGATAATGGATAATTGATAATGGAAAATTATTAATTATCAATTGTCAATTTTCAATTTTCAATTATTGAGATTATATTTATGGCACTTGTTACACTTCCAGAAAAATCTGTTTCTGTTAATCCCCTTAAACAAAGTCAGGCTTTAGGCGCATCTTTAGCTTTTTTAGGATTAAAAGGAACTATCCCTTTATTTCATGGTTCTCAAGGTTGTACTGCTTTTGCAAAAGTTGTTTTAGTTCGGCATTTTCGGGAAGCGATTCCTTTAGCTACTACCGCAATGACGGAAGTTACTACCATTTTAGGTGGTGAAGAAAATGTTGAACAAGCAATTTTAACAGTAGTAGAAAAATTACAACCAGAAATTATTGGTTTATGTACCACTGGGTTAACTGAAACTAGAGGAGATGATATTGAACGTTTTTTAAAAGAAATTAGAAAACGTCATCCAGAATTAGATCATTTAGCCATTATTTTTGCTCCCACTCCTGACTTTAAAGGTGCATTGCAAGATGGTTTTGCAGTTGCAGTAGAAAGTATTGTTAAAGAAGTTCCCAAAGCAGGAGGGGTAAAACCAGAACAAATCACAATTTTAGCGGGTTCTGCATTTACTCCGGGAGATGTTCAAGAAATCGAAGAAATGGTTAAATCCTTCGGTTTAGATCCTATTTTTGTGCCTAATTTGGGAGCTTCTTTAGATGGACATTTAGAGGATAATTATAGTGCTATAACTGCTAGTGGTACAACTATCAAACAATTGCAATCTTTAGGTAGTTCTGCTTTCACTATTGCATTAGGTGAAAGTATGCGAGGAGCAGCTAAAATTCTCCAGCAAAGGTTTAACACAGACTACGAAGTTTTCAGAGATTTAACAGGTTTAGAACCTGTGGATGAGTTTCTACAAGCCTTATCTGTGTTAAGTGGAAATCCCGTACCAGAAAAATATTGTCGCCAACGTCGTCAGCTACAAGATGCGATGTTAGACACTCATTTTTATTTTGGTGCAAAACGGATTTCTTTAGCCTTAGAACCGGATTTAATGTGGTCTATGGTGCATTTTCTCCAGTCAATGGGGGCGCAAATTCATGGGGCTGTAACTACCACAAAATCACCTTTATTAGAGCATCTACCCATTAAAAATGTGACTATTGGCGATTTAGAAGATTTGGAAGATTTAGCAGTAGGTTCTGATTTATTAATTGGAAATTCTAATGTTAATACTATTGCTAAACGTCTTTCTATTCCTCTCTATCGTTTAGGTATTCCTATTTACGACAGATTAGGAAATGGCTTATTTACCAAGGTAGGATATCGCGGTTCTATGGATGTTTTATTTGGTATTGGCAACCTATTTATAGAACACGAAGAAGCATTAATGATGAAACAATGGGAACAGGTAATAGGTGACAGGTGACAGGTGACAGGTGACAGGTGACAGTTAATAAGCTGATTACTGATTACTAATTACTAACAAAGGACAAATGAAAGTGAAAATTGCATTTACGACAACTGACAGAATTCATGTTAATGCTCATTTTGGATGGGCTAAGGAAATTGATGTCTATGAAATTACAGATGAAGGATATCAATTTCTAGAAACTTTAACCTTTGATGGTGATCTTAAAGAAGATGGTAATGAGGATAAAATTACCCCTAAACTTGAGGCTTTAAAAGATTGTACAATAGTTTATGTAGTGGCTATTGGTGGTAGTGCGGCCGCTCGTTTAATTAAGCATGGTGTGACACCTGTTAAGGCGAAATCTGAAGAAGAAAAGATTGAAGAAATCTTGACTAAATTAGTGCAAACTTTGAAAGGGAATCCTCCACCTTGGTTGCGTAAAGCTTTAGGTCAAAAGAAATCTAACTTTTTAGAGGAAATTGAAAACGAAGCTGCGGTATGAGTGAAAATAATAGTGTGAACGGAAACGCAACAAGCACGATAATTTCTTCACCTTTTCTGAAAACATTAGTCCAACAAATTCGAGCTAATGATAGCTATGGATTTTACAAAAATTGGTCTGATGAATTGATTCTTAAACCTTTTGTGGTGACAAAACAAAAGAAAAAAGAAATTTCTACAGAAGGTGAAGTTGATCCAGCTACTCTTTCTCGCATTAATGCTTTTTTTAGAGCGATCGCCTCAAGCATAGAAAAGGAAACTGGATTACTTTCTAATGTGGTAATTGAATTAGGTCATGAAGGTTTTGGTTGGGCTTTAGTTTTTTCTGGACGATTATTATTAACTGTAAAAACCTTACGTGATGCTCACCGTTTTGGTTTTGAATCTCTAGAAAAGCTGAATGAAGAGGGAGAAAAGTTTGTTGAAAAAGGAATTGAATTAGCCAAACGTTTCCCCGAAGTAGGCAATTTGTAATATTTGGTGATTGGGGACTGGGGACTGGGGACTGGGGACTGGGGACTGGGGACTGGGAAGAATACCCAATTACCCATTACCAATTACCAATTACCAATTACCAATTACCAATTACCAATCACCAATCACCAATCACCAATGACCATTGAAGAACTGAAAACCACGATTAAAAAGCTAAATAGTAAAGCAGGTCAAATGAAAATGGATCTGCATGATTTAGCTGAAGGACTACCTACAGATTACGAAAAATTGATGGATGTTGCCAATGAGACTTACAAAATCTATCAAGAGTTAGATCAACTCAAGCAACAACTAAAAAAAATGGAGAACGGTAAATGACTGGAACTATTGAAGAATTTAAAAAAATCGTAGATGCAGAAGCTTATTTCCAGTTTTTTAATCTGCCTTACGATCAACATTTTGTCAATGTCAATCGGCTGCATATCTTAAAAAAATTCTCTCAATTTATGTATCAAATTGATGAGCAATATCCTAATCTAAGTGCAGCAGAAAAGTTAGAAAAATACAGCCAAGCTTTGCAACAAGCTTATCAAGTTTTTATAGAATCAACACCCCACGAACAAAAATTGTTCAAGGTGTTCAATGACAAACCAAAAAATGTAGTTACGCTAACAGAAATCACGTCTGACTAGGAGGTATAAATTGATCAACCTAACGCCTACCGAATTAGAACGCTATAGTCGCCAAATGATGCTGCCGAATTTTGGCGAAATAGCTCAAAAGCGCCTGAAGTCAGCGACGGTTCTGGTGACTGGTGTGGGGGGATTAGGTGGAACGGCGGCGCTTTACCTAGCAGTAGCGGGCGTTGGGCGGCTCATCCTAGTCCGGGGTGGTGATTTGCGTCTCGATGACATGAATCGTCAGATTTTAATGACTGATGATTGGGTGGGAAAACCAAGAGTTTTTAAGGCTAAAGAAACTCTGGAAGCTATTAATCCTGATGTGCAAATTGAGGCAATTCATGATTATATTACCCCCGAAAATGTAGATTCGTTGGTGCAATCTGCGGATATGGCTTTGGACTGCGCCCACAATTTTACCGAGCGTAATTTATTAAATGAAGCTTGTGTAAAGTGGCGTAAACCAATGGTGGAAGCAGCAATGGATGGAATGGAGGCTTACCTAACAACAATTATTCCTGGTGTAACTCCTTGTTTGTCCTGTTTGTTTCCAGAAAAACCAGATTGGGATCGCCGGGGTTTTTCAGTTTTAGGGGCTGTTTCTGGAACTTTAGCTTGTTTAACTGCTTTGGAAGCTATCAAGTTAATTACCGGTTTTAGTCAACCATTATTATCGGAATTGCTAACAATTGATTTCAGTAGAATGGAATTTGCTAAACGTCGTTCTCAACGCGATCGCAATTGTCCAGTCTGCGGTAATACAGCACCTTGGAGATATTCCCAATCTCAATCTTTATCAGTTTAAAGTTTCACCACCACAGTAATAATTAACCTACATCTGAAAATCAGAATCATCGCTACAGGAAACAAAATGACTGTTACTTTAACAGAAAAAGCAGAATTTCGTTTGCGGGCTTTTTTAAAAGGTTCTGCTGCGGAAGAAAATCAAGCTAAAAAAGGTATCCGCATCTCCGTTAAAAACGGTGGTTGTAGTGGCTATGAATATGGTATTGAAATTACCAATAAGCCCCAACCTGATGATATTGTCACCCAACAAGGTAACGTATTGATTTACGTTGACGCTAAAAGTGCGCCCTTATTAGAAGGTGTCGTCATTGATTTTATTGAGGGTGTCATGGATAGCGGTTTTAAGTTTTCCAACCCCAATGCAACTGACACCTGTGGTTGTGGCAAATCTTTTAAATCAGGAGATTGTTCACCTAACGGTGTACCTTGCAGCTAAAAAAATTTGGAACTTAGGAAAAAATAGATATGGAAACTTTTCTAAGTTCCATTCCATCACCTACAAATTTACAACTTTTCCGTAGACACACTCTACATTTTTTTGTGTACGGAAGAGATGATTTACCTTACTGAAAATGTAAACAGTAAGCAACCAAATTACAAGTTCTATTCAAATTTGAGGAGAAGTAAAACATGGCAACCTATAAAGTAAGATTGATCAACAAAAAAGAAGAATTAGACACCACAATTGACTGTGATGATGATGTCACAATTATTGATGCAGCAGCAGATGCAGGTATTGATTTACCAGTTTCTTGTCACGCTGGTTCTTGTTCTAGCTGTGTAGGTAAAATTGTTGAAGGTGAAATCAACCAAGATGATCAAAACTTCTTGGATGATGAACAAGTAGAAAAAGGTTTTGCTTTATTGTGCGTTACTTATCCCCGCTCCAACTGTACAATCAAAACCCACCAAGAAGCTTATTTGGTTTAATACAAAATTAGGGTTTAGCTTTGCTAATTAAACCCATAATTGAACTTTTACCATGATGGAGGATGTTTATCATCTTTCATCATTTCAAGTTTCACTTTTTACTTTTAATTATTGTTCGGCAATGTTTACTCGTTTTAGTGTAACTGGTTGCTCTTTGGAATTGCTCAAACCTGGAGAAATAGGAATTGTTACTGTCTGTCAAACTCAGGATAAAACTATGAGAAAGAAACTGATATCAATGGGTATTCATACAGGAACTAATATCACTGTTGAGCAGCATTTTCCGGCTTTTATAATTAAGGCTGGAAATGTATCAATGAATTTAGATCGGGACACTGTACGGGCTATTTATGTGCGTGTGCTTGAGGGTGGAACTAATAGATTATTAAAACAAAAATAATTTTTGGTATTATGTGATCCAAAAGACTGTTTAGCAGCTAGAAATTTAAATCGTCATTATTTAGGAATTGAAATCAATCCTGATTATGTTAATCTAGCTAATAACCGTATGGCAGAATCTAATTTTAAACAACAGGAATTATTTATTATTTGAACTATGATTATTTTAGCCAAATTTTAATGATTAAGCTATAACACTTGTTGATACCCAGATCCCCGACTTCTGTGATATAGTCAGATTTTATTAACATGATAATAAAAGAAGTCCGGGATCTTATGACTAGATTACTGAATGCTTAATGCCAGATTATCCCACAAACCAATTATCATCTAAAACCTGTTCTAATCAACTCATTGTTAAGGACTAAATTAAGTTCTTGATTTAGTATAAAAAGTAGTGTATATTAAATTATACGTTTATATATTGATCAATAAGTAAGTTATGTTTTCTGATCCTGATCCCGTTGAAAAAATTGCTGTTGCTTTATTTTGGAAATTAGTTAAGGACGAAAATCTCAGAAAGCAAATTTATCAAGCTGGACTTGGTTGTTTTGATTTCATACAGGTTGCAACAAACAACGTTAACCTTCGTTCACCAGAAGAAGATATTAAGATAGCTCTAAGAACTTGTATTAGAAATGACACTGACAGTAAAGCACGGATAACAGCTTTTGTTACTGGGTTGCATTTGCAACACAAGATTCAAAGAGGAGCGCAAGTTGGTGGAAGTTTACTTAGAAGATTTGGAAAGTCATATTTTCCACATATCAACGATAGGGAACTACGTTTTGCTTTAGATGTTGATTCAGAATTGGAGAATTATTTATACAATCAAATCATAGCTCAAAATTCATGGTCACAATAAATGTGAATTTTGACTCTGGAATTGATTTATAAAAGAGCGATCGCTATTTTCTCATCTCCCAACAAACCAATTATCATCTAAAACCTGCTCTAAAGAACCAATGGGATTGATGGGAAATGTATCCAGGGGAAGTTGAGAGCGATCGCTTGCTTCTTTTCTTGCTTCTTCATAACATTCCTCAAAGATTTCTAAAATATAAGGTTTCAAACTAGGACTATCTTTCAATTCTTTTTTTATTTGTCTGCGAAAAGTCCTGATTTCCCCTTTCCAATGTCCCTCATTACGCTCTCTTTCACTATCCCAATATTTAAGTTTTAACAAATGTTCGAGAAGTCTAATTAATAAACTTTCAATAGCTCGTTTCTGACTTCTACCCATAGTTTCTAATTCTTCAATTAAATTCTCTAAATCTACAGATGAAAATTGCCCAGCACGCAGTTGATTAATAGTTGTCCGCAACCACAAATAATAATCTTGTTCATATAAATTTTGATTTGCTAATTCTACTGGTAACAGCATAAACTCACAGTTCCAATTTCACATTTACAATTTCTGATGTACTTCGTCAGTCTTCAATATATTGATAAGTTAACCAGGTTATTAATTAATACCTAGATTATAACTATGATAACCCAAAAATGTATCTATTGACTACAAATGAAACATATATTTTGTCAAACCTCATATTTTCCGCTGCTGCCATAATTCAGAAATAGTATTTCTAGTCAATAATTTTTATATTTATTTAATGGAATTTTTCTAAATGTTTAACTAATAAATTTCATAATAAATCGTAATATCTGATATCAAAAACATCAAATATAATTTTTTGCTTCTGTCATCCACTTAACAATTTTTTAATCCGATTTATGGTCAAAAATGGGTGGATCTTTATAAATCATTCATATTTCCTGCTGACCAGAGTGATACTATATAAGTAAGCTAAATTGTTGGCAGTGAACCTAAACCTCAACAAGAAGCGATTACAGAGTAAATCCCAAACCTCTTACTTTGATCCCCAGTTAAACCACAACCAAGGTAAAGAGTAAGAACGGTAGATGAAAATATATAGAACCTGCGTAAATCTTATTTCTAAAATCACCGGATTCATGAAAATCTCTCAGATTATTAATAATTCGGTTTAGGAATGTTCACATCAAGTAATTGCTTTTTAGCCAGTAGTACATAACACGCCTCACTATTCAATATCTATTGATGATTAAGGTGCAAAGGTGCAAAAACTACCGAGAAAAAGTTTAGGAGAATCGCAGCAGTTTAGAAGTAATTCAATGATTCGCTCACCGAATTAAAGGAGCAGGAATTATGAGAGCCAAACAAATTATGACTCAAGATGTTGCTACTATTCGCGGTTCCGCAACCGTAGCAGAAGCAGTCAAACTAATGAGGCTCAAAGAACTGCGGGCTTTAGTTGTTGAACCTCGTCACAGTGGCGATGCTTACGGTATGATTACCGAAATGGATATCGTGGGCAAAGTTGCAGCTTTTGGTAGAGATCCCGAAGCGGTTCATGTGTACGAAGTGATGACTAAACCCTGCGTAGTTGTCAATCCTGACCTAGATGTTGAATATGTAGCGCGGTTATTTGCTAATACTGATACATGGCGTGCGCCTGTTATTCAAGGTGAATTATTAGGCATTATTTCTGTGACTGATATTCTCACCAAGGGTAACTTTGTAGATAAACCAAAATTAAAATTCCTACGCAAAGAGATACAGAAAGCTGTATCTGAAGCTCGGTTAATTTCTGCTAACTATGGTCCAGATTCTAAACGAGCAATTGAAGCTTGGGATATAGTAGACGAACTCGAAGCAGAAGCTACTTTTTATGGTGTACCAAAACCATGCAAATCTGCTAGAGAACTGTTTGCTGACGATAAAAAACCAGTGACAGCCGGCTAACAGTTTTACTAGGTGACAGGTTACAGGTGACAGGTGACAGGTGACAGATTTAAAAGTTAATTTGTATCTTAGTTTTGTCATCAGTTGATGTCCTAATTACCTGAGTGCTTGCTATACCTTTTCTCTTCCCGGATGATCAATTCATCTCTTAGCCCCCCTTACTAAGGGGGGTTGGGGGGATCAAATCTCTGGCAACGTCACAAAGAATTGGTATCACAATTGTTCTCCAGCTACTGTGTTTTTTCTCTGATTCAAATAAAGCTTTTAAATATGGTGGGCATTGCTCACCATTCCGTTTTTATTTGGTAAGTATTCAGCTATCAGCTATCAGTAATCAGCCATCATATTTTTCTTGTTTAAGTTATTTACTCAACTATAATTATGAGTCAACCAAATCAACTCAAATTAAGTACAGAAACCTGCCAATGGCTATTAGCAAATAATTACAATCCCGAAGATTTAAATCAGCGGGGTAAAAATGGTGATACAGCTTTAATGAAAGCCACTAGAGATGGACTTTACCCAGTGGTGAAAGAATTAATTAAGGCAGGTGCGGATATCAATGCCACTAACGATGATCACAATAATGCTTTGTGGTTTGCGTGTTTTGGGAATCACTACGATTTAATGAATTTACTACTAGAAGCCAACATAGATATTAACAATCAAAATGATAATGGTGCAACTGTCCTGATGTATGGTGCATCGGCTGGAAAGACAGAAGTAGTGAGATTGCTATTACAACATAATCCTAACATGAATTTACACAATTTGGATGACTATAAAGCAATTGACTTTGCCAGCAATATAGAAGTTTTAAGGTTACTGAAAAATGCCACACAGTAAGCTTTATGGAATAGCCTTTCATGAGGCTACCAAGCATTCTTACCTATCTGTGCAAATGAATCCCAATTATGTGGATGGATCAACTCAACCCCGCGCCTTTAAAGTTTATCCTAAATTTTATCGGCGAGTGAAATTAATTCCTAATAATCCATTTCATGCTTTTATCAAGTTAACAAGCGCCATTACTTTTGAGAAGATTTACAAAAATGAAACCTATCAACTCCGGGTAAATCCCTCTGCTGGGGCGTTATATCCCACGGAAGTTTATATCCAAATTCGTGAGGTTGAAGGATTTATAAACGGCATCTACCATCTAGAAGTTGAGAATAATTGTCTGACGTTGATTTATGAATTAATTGATGATGGGTTAGAAAGTTATATTATACCTAATAAACGTATCAACGGCTGCATTTTTTTAGTTAGTTGTGTTTATTATAGGTCTAGCTGGAAATATCAAGACAGGAGCATTAGATATTGCTTATTGGATAGCGGACACCTTATGGGCGCTATTGCAGCTTCAGCGTATCTTCATGAAAAAAACATCAAATTAATCTTTGACTTTGATAAACTCTCTCTCAATGCTGATTTAGGATTTGAGAATAAGGAGTTTATTAGTAGTTGTGTGATATCGGGGGAGACGCAAGAAAAGCCAGTCAGACGTTTAAGGTTATCCATTCCTTTTGTCTGTGGAACTGACTATTTTCAAGCGAATCAATTCATTGAAGATGCTTATCAAGCAACATCAATGCAACCTAGTCACCAGCAAAAGCTAGAACATCCTCAATTTAATTTTCACCGAGAACGGTTTTTTGAGAGCGTTTGGAACAGGCGTTCTATTCGACGTTTTCAAAGAAATTCTATTACTCAAGAAATCTATTGGCGAATTTGGCAAGATATTCAACAACCAATCCCTACAGAAGATTTTGAGCAAATAGAAATTTACTCGGTGGTGCATCGTGTTGAAGGTATGACACCCGGTTTATATCATGGTAGGAATCTCATTGAGTCGGGTGATTTGAGTGAAAAAACAGGTTACTTGTGTATTCATCAGGCGCTGGCTAAAGACTGCGCTGTAACTTTGTTTTTTGTGTCCGATTATTTGAGTTATCAAACTGCTATGCAATTAGCTGGTTTTATCGGACAACGAGTATATCTATCCTGCAATTATTGGGGAATAGATTGTAGTGGTATTGGTGCTTTTTATGATGATGAAGCCCAAGCATTTCTACTAACCAATAAGGATGTTCTTTATGTAATGGCCATTGGTAAATAAAATAGGAAAAGCAACCGAAATGAGCAGAAGAGAATCAGAATTCAATGCTGATGACAAGCACCCTATGCAAGCAACATCAGCAGATATTATCCTGCGACAACAGCTAGAATATTCTATTAGTCGGTACTTTTATCAAGGATGCGATCGCATTATTCAAAATTTACTCTCTCATTGTCGTTGGTATATGACGACTGATGCTAGTGCTTTAACTTTAGTAATTGAATGTCCAGATCAAGTTAGCAATTGGAAAATTTTGCAAAAAATCGTCCCAATGGCTAGTATTCTTTATGGTATTGTTAGCAGTGCCAAAATTCGCGTTTGTCCTCCTGACCCTAATGCTGTACCATTTGAAATTAGGGTAGATGAACTCTCAGTTTACCGTGATTGGGCATAGTTGGATTTTGGATTTTGGATTTTGGATTTTGGATTTGAGATTCTTAATTCTCAGTATTCAGCATTCGGGCGAACAATTATCAATTTTTATCACAGGTTATTTTCCGAATGCTTCGCCCCTACTCCTGAATTTTGGAAATCAAGCCGTCACATTCTGACTTATAATTGTGATTAGTTCTGCCAAAACTAAATCAGCAGAATGTTGAACAGCAGCACTTAAATCTAGTCCAAAATCAAGATTTGCAGCTTCAATTAAATACACAGTCACATCCTGGGGAAAATCATCTAAAAAGATTTTTCTCCCAGCAGCCAAAGCATGATCCCAACGAAAATCATGCAAATTAAAACTCGGTTCGGGTAGAGCTTCTAATTCTTTCCCTGGGACTTTAAATATAGCACCTGGTGGGGAATCTGTGCAACTAGCATCCAGAATAATTAATTTTTCACTTCCTCTCGCTTGAAACATCACTTCCATTCCCGCAGTACCACAATCAAAAACGCGGACTTTGGGGTGAGGATTTTCGGCGAGATATTGCTGTAAACGTTGGGCAATGATTACGCCTACCGCGTCGTCATTACGATTGAGATTTCCACAACCTATGATCGTGAGCATGGGATATTTATAATAACATGAATATTCTCAATTTTGCACAGTTTCCTCACATAAACCTCAACAAAAATTAAAATTTACGGAAATTTTGATGATGTCTCTAAATATTAACTTTATAGTGACTATAGCAGCCGTAAGTAAGTGAAAAAAATTTGTCTTTATTGTCTCTGCGTCTATCTGTAGTGATTAGTTAAACATCATTCTCACAGATCAGACAAAATAGATTTATGTTAGTAGTTCGTGATACAGAAATCAAAGGAAGAGGTGTTTTTGCTCAGAGGGATTTTGAGCTTGGGGAAATAATTGATATCGCCAATGTGATTGTTATTCCTAAACAACAAGTTAAGTTAATTACCCATACGGTATTATGTAATTATTATTTTGGTTGGCATGGAGAAAGTGGGGCGATCGCTCTTGGTTATGGGTCTCTTTTTAATCATTCTTATCAGCCTAATGCGCTGTATGTGAAAAAGTTTGATCAACAAATAATAGAGATTATTGCTTATAAATATATTCGGGAAGGTCAGGAAATTACTATTAATTATAATGGTAATGTTGATGATTTAACGCCTATTTGGTTTGATGTGGTGGATTGATTTTTGATCACGCAGAGGCGCAGAGGCGCAGAGAGAGAAGGAGTAGGTTATTGTTTAACCGAATCTTAAACCTAGCTAATCAGATAGTAAATTTGTAGACTTGTTGCTTAATTTACACTATAGTTTTTAATGTTCCAATATTGACTGCATTAAAAATGAGTGAGACTATAAACTTTCAGCGCGAACTAACAAAGGGTCTGCTTTGGGGATTTGCACTAGGTATCAATTTAGACATAACTATTGCTATTTTGCACGATTCTGACATTTTATTTTCAACCTATGTAGTTATATCAATTCTGAGTGCTATCTTAGGTGGAATTACTGCTCTAGTAATTTTAGGTATAATAGGCACTTTAAAAGGAATTAACTGGTTCTTGATTTTATTTTTTGGAAGCCTTATTACTTTTCTAACTACTGTTCTCAATATTGTATGGGCTACAATAGCTGGCTGGGTAAGCTTGATAGTTGTTCCCATTTTGTATCTTGTCAGAAAAACATTAGCAGAAAAAGCACCTAAATGGTTAGAAAAATCTGTAGACATATCAATGGAGTTATTTTTGACAAGTCTAATTCTTACAGGTTTAGTGTCTATATTTGAGAAAGTGACTGGTATTTCTCTAATTCGCATTTGGGAATTTTTGTAACTTAATAAAGTAGGTTGGGTTGACGTAAGGAAACCCAACATTAACCAGTCCTTTGCTGTTGGGTTTTCACTATCTACACCAACCTCATATCATTCATTATTATTTACAATATTCAACCCAAGTATAGTACACAAAGCTATCTCTAAATCATTTAAATAATTATCATCCAAGTGACCAATTAATCTGATAATCCTTGATTTATCAACAACTCTAATTTGCTCACAAAGCACTACAGAATCTTGGCTTAAACCACCAATACCAGCAGAAATAAGCACATGAGACGGTAAAATAGCTCGTCTAATTTTTGATGTGAATGGTGCAATAATGGTATGGGTGCTGACTGCATTTGCTCGATCAATTTGCACTACTACAACAGGTCTGATTCCTGCTTGTTCTGTGCCAATAACAGGGTTCAGATCACAGAGAACTACATCTCCTCTTTTGATATCTACCACTTAATTTCCCCACTTGCCAAACGTTGTTCATAATCTTCTAAATTAGATAAATAGTCAGCAAAATCAGATTCTGCTGTATCAATAGATTCGCCAAAATTAAAAGACCATTCTCCTTGTTCAAGCTTGTATTTAGTTAACAACCTGTCTATAAAATCAGATACTTCTTTAACTAAAGAATCTGGCATTTGCTGGATTTGAGCAATTGTTTTCTCTTGTAAATTCATACTCATAATAAAGCTGGGTTGCTTGCCTCTATATTCTCATTGTAACCTAACCTTTCCTTTCTTTCTTCCTTTGCGTCTTTGCGTCTACCCTGCGGGATCTCCTGACGGAGATTGCGTGAAACATAAAAATCCCCGACTTCATCTAAGAAAATCGGGGATCTAATTATTTATCAAATGATGACTAAATCAAGATCAAATTTATTAACCCTCAAATGTGCCAATAGGAGGATTTTTAGAATGATTTTGTTGTTCTTCAACAAACTCTTCAACTGCGTAAACATCAGGCCAAACAGTTGCACCGTGTTCGTAAGCATCAATCCCGATTTCATCACCTTTGGGATGAACACGCAATTTATCAATGGCTTTGAGTCCACTAAACATCACAAAGGCAAAAGCAAAAGTGAATACAGCGATCGCCAGTATACCCAAAATTTGTACACCCAATAAATCAAAACCACCGCCTAAAAGCAACCCTGCTTTTCCATTCATGGTCAATTCTTTTTGACCTAAAAAGCCCACAGCGATAGTACCCATCATGCCATTGATCCCATGAACTGCAAAGGCACTTACTGGATCATCAATGTGCATTGCTTCAATTAAATCAATGCCAAGAACGATTAAAATACCACCAATGATTCCAATTAATACTGCTGCCCAAGGTAAAACAAACGCACAACCAGCAGTGATGCCCACCAAACCAGCTAAAGCACCGTTGAGACAATAGGTTAAATCCCATTTTTGAGAACGGGTATATTGGAAAAATATTGCTGTTAAAGCACCTGCACCGGAAGCTAAGGCTGTATTGATAGTTACCAAACCAATTAAACCAGTATTTCCAGTTCCCAAAGTTGAACCGGGGTTAAACCCGAACCAACCAAACCATAAAATCATTCCGCCCAAGGTTGCTAAACCTAAGTTATGTGCTGGTGGGAGTGTTCCCCAAGCAGGACGACCAGGACGCGGACCAATTAAATATGCACCCACTATAGCTGTCCAACCACCCACAGTGTGAACTACAGCACTACCAGCAAAATCATGGAAACCCATTTTGGCTAACCAACCTTCTGAGTTCCATACCCAATGGACAATTATGGGGTAACTAAATGCACCCATGATGGCGCTGTAAATTAAGTCACCAACAAAGTTAGCTCTTCCCGCCATTGAACCGGTGGTGATGGTACTCGCGGTAGCAGCAAAGGCAAATTGGAAGAAGAATAAGGTATAGGTATTAAGTGCAGCAGTAGAACCAGGTGCGCCCATTGGGTAACTACCATCAGCACCGGGTAACTGACTCAGGAAAAAGGTATCTGTGCCGATAAAACCGCCCGCACTTGTACCGAAAGCGATCCCAAAACCAACACCCCACCAAACAAGGATGGTAATACATGGATCAACAAAGTTTTCTACTAAGGCGTTAACTACTCCTCTTTGTCGCAATAAACCTGCTTCTAACATTGCGAAACCGGTTTGCATGAAGAAGACTATAAAGCCTGTCAGCATTACCCAGGTGGTATCAATGGAAATTTGCAATTTTGTGGTTGTGTCCGCTAAAGATTCCAATGTTGGCGGATCAGCAGCTTGGACAATTGTAGGAGCGAAAATTGCAAAGACCATTGAACCTATAGCTAGTGCTAGTAGGCGGTGTAAGGGACGAATTCGTTGATTCATTGCGGTTTTTATTACTAGAAAAGCTTGACCAATTGATAATTGATAATTGACAATTGATAATTGCCCATTATTGAATGATTTTCTTTGGCTTACCCAAATAATTTAAGTTAAATTAATTAGGGTAATTGCACAAGATTTCGCTAATAAATGTGAAAAATCGTGGTTTTGATGTTCTATTTTTTAGATGCTTTTGTTCTCCGCTACAACATATTTTTTGAATAGCATAAGATACATCAACCCTTATGCCAAAACGATTTGGGAGTTTGTTTTTATTAACAATTCCCTATTTCTTATGAAGGATGTTCACTCCTCAATATGCAGTTTTGAATCTGGAACAACTCAATTAATTCAATAGTTAATTATTGAGAACGAGAATAACCAGGAATTAATTAAATTAACTCCGAAGAAGTTGGTGAAACCACCAGCAAATAAAACCACAAGCAAATAAGTTTGATTGATTTTGTATTTAATAATGTTAACCTTGTTAAGGTTTCTGTATATTCAATTACAGTTTTTAAGGTTTTGATATCAATGATGCTTCTGCACAGGATAGGGAAATGTCGATAGATCCTTTGTAATACAGGCATTTTCTCCTATTACCACTGTACCCTCAAGGTAAAATATATTTATTTATATAAATTCTTAATAATTTATTAATTTTTTATATGTAAAAATTATGTATTCCAGATACCCCACTTCCAAAGAAGTCGATCTATGTACGAAGTTACATTTTTGGCTAGTGTTTATCTATTGGGAAGGCGATCGCTAGATTAACAAAACTGTTAACCAGTTACTTAATATACTTGTATAGTATACGAACTCTAAATCTAGTAGTTTATACGTCTTTACCACAATTGTTCAGAAAAAATCTTAAATTAATCTTAAATTAATGTCTGTTTATTTAAGTAAATTTCCTGAGATGTAAATTCAAATTTAATCAAGTATACAATTTAGTCCCAAAGTAATAATTACGCAAAAATACTGATTACAGAGCAAAAGATAAGTTATTTAATAGTGATTAAACAAAACGATAAACAAATAAGGTAAAACTGTTACATCATTTCTAGTTGTAACATTACCTAAGCACCAAATTTAGGCTTTTAGGTAAACAAAGAGTAAACTTTAGTTTGTCATATTGTTTTAGATTGTGCATTGTCCGTACTGACAACAATTCTGTAAAATACCGGCTGCAAAATTTATGTACTGATATTTTTTCAAAGCATTTGACATCTTGTATCATGCTGAAAGTCTGATTTTGTGCTAGTAAATTGCAGATTTATATTACTTTTTCTTGTCAATATTCAATATTCTGAAAGTCTAATTCAGATAGAAATAATTGGCTAGAAAATCAACCGAGAAATAGAATTTAGGAGTAACCGAAATCATGGCAATATCACTGACCAAAGGACAACGAGTATCACTGGAAAAAGTTGCACCAGGACTCACGGAAGTATTTGTTGGTTTAGGTTGGGATGTCAAAGTGATGGATACTGGCTTTGATTTTGATTTAGATGCTTCAGTTTTCCTACTTGGAAGTAATGAAAAACTGATCTCTGATAATCACTTTATTTTTTACAACAACCTGATCAGTCCAGACCCTGCTAAATCAGTTCAACACACAGGAGATAACTTAACAGGTATTGGGGAAGGAGATGATGAAGTCATCAAGATTAATTTGCAAAAAGTTCCTGCTGATATTCAGAAAATAGTGATCACTGTCACTATACATGAAGCAGCAGAAAGAGGTCAAAATTTTGGTCAAGTTCATAATGCCTTTGTCCGAGTTGTCAATGCTCAAAATAAACAAGAGGTAATTCGTTACGACCTAGTTGAAGACTATTCAATTGAAACTGCATTGATCATGGCCGAACTCTATCGCAAGGATGGAGAATGGCGTTTAAATGCTGTAGGTTCTGGTTATCAAGGTGGATTAAAAGCCTTACTAGATCGTTTTAGCTAAGAGAAAATATAGGAGCAAATTATTATGGCAATTAATCTACAGAAAGGACAAAGAATATCACTTTCTAAAGAAGCTCCCGGCCTGACGCAAATGATGTGTGGACTAGGTTGGGATGTGGCAAAACGTTCTGGAGGTGGATTTTTTAGTAATTTTGGTGGTGGTCATGAATATGATCTAGATGCCTCTGTTATCTGCCTAGATACTAATGGCAAATTAACAGATAAAGGGAATATTATTTACTTTGGTAATCTCCAACATTATTCAGGAGGAATCACCCATACAGGAGACAATTTAACTGGTGCTGGTGATGGTGATGATGAGGTGATTATTATTGATTTACTCCGCATACCTGCCGAAATTGCTAAGTTGGTATTCGTAATTAATATTTACGAATGTATTACCCGGAAACAAGACTTTAGCCAAGTTGAAAATGCCTTTGTGCGTTTGGTTAATGTAGCTAACAACAAAGAACTGGCTAGATATAACCTTTCTGGCAAAGAGTACAAAGGGATGACAGGGATGATTTTAGCTGAAGTTTATCGGCACAATAATGAATGGAAAATGGCAGCTATTGGCAATGGTGTCAGTGTCAATGGTTTGGGAGAATTGGTTAAATCCTACTGTTAAATTTAAGGAATAATGTCGCTTTACGATCGCCTGAATCTCAAAAAACCAAATCGTAAGCTGCAAGTTCCGATTTGGGAACGGATCAACCTGGAAAGACCAGCAAAACCTCGCTGTCAAGGTTGCCGTTCTCGCATCCAAACAAATTGGCAAATATGTCCATTTTGTGGCAGGTTACTTGTTGAAAATACACACCAAAATCGTCATTGCATCTGGGTTGATATTTCAGCTATTCTGTTCGGTATTGAAGAAAAAAGCACCTTGATAAAATTAATGGAAGATGCTTTATCTAAAGTGTTCAGTGCTTTTAGAAGTGTGAATC
Organism: Sphaerospermopsis sp. FACHB-1094; assembly: GCF_014696195.1. Taxonomy (NCBI): domain Bacteria; kingdom Bacillati; phylum Cyanobacteriota; class Cyanophyceae; order Nostocales; family Aphanizomenonaceae; genus Sphaerospermopsis; species Sphaerospermopsis sp. FACHB-1094. The sequence continues at coordinate 80,491 of NZ_JACJPT010000014.1, forward strand.
TATTTTTAACATCTGAACCACCAGATCAAAGAGAGTGGGGGCAAAACTTTACTCATGTTCAGGTGCTATTTCATCATCAACCAGTTGACTATTTAGGAATTGCTAGTTTTAGTCCTGGTAAAGTGACAAATCTTGCTGCTGTGCGGATAGATCAAATACTTCATGCTTCCTATTGTGCTGATTTGAATTTAGAGCAATTATCTAATTTAATTGCTAATACTATCACCCACGAAATTGGACACACTTTAGGTTTAGACCATTCTAATTTACCAACTGATGTGATGCACGATGGACTGGATCATAGAATTCATAGTTTGATGCCACCATCATTTCATGCAGAGCAAATTATCTTAATGAATTATGCTATTAGTCAGCATAAATCTTAGTTTATATCCTTGAATATTATATGTTGCTAGTCCGCGTAGGCGGACTTTGTTTGTATAGCTGCGATTTACAACAATCGCCTTTTCTTTTTTACAACTTTTCTTTTTTAAAACCTCTGTTCTAAATACTGCTGATAACCCAATTCTGCTAATTTACTTTGTTTATCCATCACCATATCACATAAACTTTGACGATATGCTTGGACTTTTGCTAACAATTCTGGTTGATGCGTAGCGAGTATTTGCACTGCTAAGAGTCCGGCATTTTTAGCATTGCCAATAGCCACCGTAGCGACAGGAATACCTGCTGGCATCTGCACAATAGAATATAAAGAATCGACACCTTGTAAATTACGAGTTGCGACGGGAACACCAATTACAGGAAGGGGGGTTAAAGATGCTACCATACCAGGTAAATGGGCAGCACCACCAGCACCAGCGATAATCACCTTAATACCGCGTTGGTGGGCGGTTTGGGCATATTCTACCATGCGTTCTGGGGTACGATGGGCAGATACAATAGCTACTTCGGATTCAATGCCAAATTCCTCACAAACAGCGATCGCATCCTTCATAGTAGGCAGGTCCGAATCACTGCCCATAATAATACCAACTTCAAGACTCATAGAATTTTAGATTTTAGATTTTGGATTTTAGATTTTAGATTTTGGATTTTGGATTTTGGGTGAATTGTGGATATTTCCATCTACAATCAAGTTTAGGTTTATCTTGGCAGGGTAATGACTACCGCAACACTCAACCCGATTCTTTCCAACGTTGATATTATCAATGCAAAAGTACCCGGTTATCAAGGTTTACAGATGATTTGGGTGAATAAAAAGGGTAAAATTGAAGAGATTTTACCAATGGGGAAAGTGTGTCAACGAGAGACACCGGAAAATTTACAGATTGTGGATGTTGCCGGAGATTGGATATCATTAGGTGGAGTTGATCTACAAATAAATGGGGGACTAGGTTTAGCTTTTCCTGAGTTGACGCGAAAAAACATCCATCGGTTAGAAGAAATATCACAATATTTGTGGGATGCAGGAGTTGATGGATATTTACCAACACTGGTAACAACTTCTGTAGAAAATATTCAGCGATCGCTCACCCTCATCTCCAACTATACCCAAAAATCCGGTGCAAAAATCCTGGGAGTTCATCTCGAAGGACCATTTTTAAACTACGGTAAACGAGGCGCACATCCAGCAGAATATTTATTACCCCTGACAATGAACGAAGTCAAACGGGTATTAGGTGATTATGCCTCAATTGTCAAAGTTATCACTTTAGCACCAGAATTAGATCCCACAGGGGAAGTGATCCCCTATTTGCGTTCCTTGGGTATCACCGTTAGTTTAGGACATTCCCAAGCCACAGCAGCACAAGCACAACAAGCATTTAAAGCCGGTGCAACAATGGTAACTCATGCGTTCAATGCCATGCCACCATTACATCACCGCGAACCGGGATTATTAGGTGCAGCAATGAACAATCCCGACGTGATGAGTAGTTTTATAGCTGATGGACAGCACGTAGTCCCCATCATGTTAGAAATTTTGTTACGTGCGAGTAAAGGATTATTTCTTGTCAGTGATGCCCTAGCACCGTTAGGATTACCAGATGGGGAATATCCTTGGGATGATCGCAAAATTACCGTTAAAAACGGCACAGCCAGATTAGCAGATGGGACATTATCAGGTACAACCTTTCCTTTATTCAAGGGAGTACAGAACTTAGTCAAATGGGGCATTTGTGATGTAGAAACAGCCATTTTCTTAGCTACAGATGCACCCAGAAAAGCCATCAATTTACCCACACTTACGCCCAAGCAACCTGCTAATTTAATACGCTGGCATTGGGATAAAAATACCAGGGAATTGAATTGGAAAAGGATAAATAATTAGTAATAATTCAGGAGTCAGTAGGGGCGAAGCATTCGGAAAATAGCCTTGGGAAAAAATTGATAATTTATCGTCCGAATGCTTCGCCCTTACAGGAAAATAGCCTTGGGAAAAAATTGATAATTGATTACCCTAAGGCTTCCCCCGTACAGGATTCATGAAGTAATTTTATTTCACGCTAAGAAGCAAAGACGCAAAGAAGAAAAAGAGATTGTCAGTTTTCTGCAAACACAAAAAATCTCTCTCAAAACATCTTCCCTTCGTGTCCTTCGCTTCTTCGTGGTTCATTTATCCAAAAAATAGATATATAATATTATTTTCAATAACATCCTGAAAATCCTGAAAATCCTGAAAATCCTAAATCAAACAAAATTAATGATCATGACTTTAACAGAAGAAATTATTTCTCAACTTCCCGGAAATGTATTAAATGGTTTACGGCGCACCGACCAAATTTTAACATCTTTGCGAAGCGATAACCAAACATTCACAGAAGTAGTTAAACAAAACTCCGCACCTTTAAATTCTGTAGACTGGGATGTAATAATCTGCGGTGGAACATTAGGAATTTTAATAGGTTGTGCTTTAGCTGTGCGCGGTGTGCGGGTAGCATTATTAGAAAGAGGAATTTTACAAGGAAGAGAACAGGAATGGAATATTTCTCGCAAAGAATTATCAGTATTTAGAGAATTAGACTTATTAACAGAAACAGAGTTAGAAACAACTATTGTCACTGAATATAATCCCGCACGAGTGAGTTTTTCAGGTGGTACAGAAGTTTGGGTAGAAGATGTTTTAAATATTGGTGTTGACCCTGTTTATCTTCTCGCAACTTTAAAAAATCGGTTTCTATCGGTGGGAGGAATTTTATTTGAAAATACTCCTTTTAATAAAGTGGTAGTTCATCCCGATGGGGTAATAGTCAATAACCAATTTAAAGCCAGATTATTACTTGATGCAATGGGACATCTTTCACCTATTAGTAAACAAGCACGTCAAGGGAAAAAACCAGATGCACTTTGTTTAGTGGTGGGAAGTTGTGCAGAAGGTTTTCCGAAAAATGAATCAGGAGATTTGTTGTTATCTTTCACTCCTTTACAAAATCAATGTCAATATTTTTGGGAAGCTTTTCCCGCTAAGGATGGAAGAACAACTTATTTATTTACCTATATGGATGCAGCACCCCAACGCTTGAGTTTAGAAGATTTATTTGAGGAATATTTTCGCCTTTTACCAGAGTATCAAGGTGTGGAAATTAGTCAATTAAATTTTAAACGGGCGTTGTTTGGTTTCTTTCCCAGTTACCGCGAAAGTCCTTTACAAACTCTTTGGGATCGTATTTTACCCGTGGGTGATAGTAGCGGAAATCAATCACCTTTGAGTTTTGGCGGTTTTGGTGCTATGATTCGTCATTTACAAAGGTTAACTTTGGGTATTGAGGAAGCATTAAAAACCAATCAATTATCATCCCAATCTTTAAAACTTTTGCAACCATATCAACCGAGTTTGAGTGTAACTTGGTTATTTCAAAAAGCCATGAGTGTGGGTGTAAATCAACAAATTCCTCCCCAACAAATTAACCAACTTCTATCATCTGTGTTTGCAGAAATGGAAACATTAGGAAATCCGGTTTTAAAGCCTTTTTTACAAGATGTGGTTCAGTTTTCTGCTTTAACCAGAACTTTGTTAAAAACTGGTTTATCTCATCCTGTTTTGGTTGCTAAGATTATTCCTCAAGTTGGTTTATTAAGTTTATTTGATTGGATATTACATTATGGGAATTTATTTATATTTACTCTTTTATTTTCCTTCAGTTCTATCTTAGAACCAATAATTAAAAATCTGCCTTCAGATCAACAATATTATTATCATCGTTGGCTAGATGCTTGGAAGTTTGGTTCTGGTGGAGATTATTTTGAATAAGTTATTATTTTTAGGAGAGAAACTAAGTTATAACAGAGACAGAGCCTCTTTGATCACATTCCCAGTTAGAAACTGGGAACGAGATAAACGAGATAAACGAGATAAACGAGATAAACGAGATAAACAAGATAACGAGATATTTCCTTCTTACTGTCACCAGTCACCAGTCACCTTTTACAAACCCCCGTTTAATTTGTTCGCTTTCCATAGCAGTAAATAAAGCGCGAAAATTACCTTCACCAAAACCAGCAGCTTGAGAACGACGTTCAATAAATTCCAAGAAAAAAGTAGGTTCATTAAAAATTGGCTGGGTGAAAATCTGCAATAGTAAAGCTTCTAAAGGTGCATCTTGTTGAGAGTCTACCAAAATTTCTTGTTG